>NZ_CAWNXG010000050.1:0-31853 GCF_963878145.1 Photorhabdus sp. S10-54
TCCCTTCTGCCTCCAGTTCATCACTTAAAGCTTGTGATAAATACCCTTTGTCGCCATACAGATGTCCTGTTAATCCTTTTACCCATTCCTTAACCGGATGGCGATCATCTGTATTTCCCGGCGTTAATTTGACAGACAAAAGTTCCCCACAATCATTAATGACCAAATGAAGTTTAAAACCATAAAACCACCCCATACTGGTTTTCCCCCCGTTGTGCTACCCCCTCAAAAACCTTATTTCGGGGAATACGAAGATTATGGCAAACGGCGATTTTGGTGGAGTCGATAAAAGCAATGCCTTGTGATTTTTCTTTGCGTGAAGAAAGAAAAGCGCACAACGGGATAATCGCTTTTTTCTTCAAGGTTATTATTCGGTTGTCACTGACCAGATGGGGGAAATCAGCCTTAAGATACTGTTGCACATGCTCAATATAAAACGCTTTGAAATGACGATAGTGGCTCATGTGAAATAAAATGAGGAGCGTCATGATTTCACTCAGTGACAGGGAAGCTGCGCGATGGCGTTTAAGCCGGTTATTCTCGATGAGCTGTTGTTCCCAAAGCGGAATAAATTTTTGGCAAAAATCATCGACGCAGCAGTCAAGTTCTTCTAAAGTAATCATAGCCTGAGGATCTCCACGATTTTGTTTTCTATACAAAAACTTTGATCGTGCCTCAGGCTCTTAGTTCCTTTTTTCTTTCCTTTCTTAAGCAGAGTTCAGGTTAATTACGTTAACTCCAACATTGAAATGTTTTCACCAAAGCAAGATACCCAGTTTCACCATGTGATATTCAAAAGAAAAAGATAATGAACGTATATAATAAAATAGTACCAAACGAATTTGATGTGCCATTATTGGTATATGGCAATGGCTTTATTTTACGGCCATTAAGCCCGAAATACGCCAATATCGACTATGAAGCCGTAATGAAGAGCCGACCGATTTTAAAAGATATCTTTTCTGACGACTGGCAGATGATATCAAAAGTTGGGAAGATAACTTGCGTTATATCGAAGAAGATTATAGCGATTTCCAACAACGAATTGGCTTCTCTTATATTATTCTTGATCCTTCGGAATCTCATTGCCTTGGGTGTGTATATATATTCCCCTCACTTTTTGAGGGATATGATGTAGCTATTTACTACTGGTTACATATTAATATCCTGAATTCAGCACTTGCTTATGAAATAGAAACTTTCATTCGTAAGTGGGTGCAAGAACATTGGTGCATACCACACCCTGCTTATCCTGGGCGAGACATACCTTGGCCTGAGTGGCTGCAACGAGAAAGGAAGACTTTTGCTGGCACTATTGCAAATAGCACAGATGTCAGCAAATAGTTATATTTAACCCCATCATCTTGGGGTTTCTTGGAAAAACGAGCAATGCTGTATGCTAGCGAAACCGATATCAACTAAACAATCACCTACTTAAAGTAGCAACTTTCTTTAATATCCTGATTTCAAAGGATTCGCATGTCTGACGTATTAACTCACGTACTCAGCTTGCGACTTCTCCTGTCAGCACCTTGCATCTGTATTTCGTTACCCACACCAAATAGTATTCAATCTGAAATAACGTGTGGCTGTCATATCTATAATCCATGTTGCACCTCCGGCACAACATAGTACATCATCAGGTTAAATCGACATTTTTACTGCCAAATAGCAAAGTCATTACAAAACCACTGATATAAGCAACCACTAGCCCGGCGGTGTACACTGTCATTCCGACAAAAATACCGCTGTTCGAGGTCATCAGTGGCAGTGCTACCAATCCAGATGGACCAAAAACCGTATTCAACCCGACAGGTAATCCCAAATAGGCGACCAAACCGATAAAGAAACCGCCGGCGGCGCCGCCCAAACAGGCGGTAATAAAGGGCCTGATTCGCGGCAATGTTACCCCATAAATCAAAGGTTCACCAATACCGAGCAGACCTGGAATAATGGCGCCTTTTATTTGCGTACGCAGCAGAGAGTCTTTTTTCGCTTTGACATACAGTGCCAGCGCTGCACCAACCTGTCCGCCGCCCGCCATTGCAAGAATTGGGAACAGAGAATTAAAGCCTTGTGCCTCCATTAGTGCGAAATAGACGGGAACAAACCCTTGGTGAATACCAAACATAACAGCGAGTAAAAATAGCCCAGCCAATATCGCCGTGCCAAAAGGATTGCCGTTAAGGTGAAGGAATAACCATGACATGCCGCTGAACAGATAACTCCCCAGCGGCATGATAAAGATAAAGGCAATGGCTCCCATGATTAGCAGAGTAATAGCCGAAGTGAGGATCATATCGAGGTTATCCGGGATAATCTTACGAACTTGCCGTTCTACCCATGCTCCCAAAATAGCGGCGATAAGAACGCCGATAATATTGCCGCGCGGATCGATGCTATAACCAAAGAAAGTAGCAATACCGGAATAGAAACCGCTGGTGGCATCCGGGTTATAACTGAGTACAAACAGTGAAGCAATAATGGCGCCATTTATTCCTGAGCCGCCAAATGCTTTTTGCGCGTTATAACCGATTAGAATACTCAGAAAGCTGAACATGCCTTTACTGAAAACTTTCATATAGCCGATGATTTCAACCAAAATGGTATTAGGGTGTTCAACACCCTGAATAGCTATCTGTTCAAGTAAAGTAGCAAAGCCGAGAAGCAGACCAACGGCAATAAAACCGGGGATCAATGGCGTAAAAATGGTAGCGAATTTGGTCAGGAATTTGTGTACCGCACTCACCTGTTTCTCTTTAAGTTGCTTTTTATTGGCAGAAGCAATATCGGTTAAATCAGTGCCGCTTGGTTTTGATTGTTCTGTATGGGGAGAAGAAGTTAGCAATTCATTCATTATTTCAGCCGCAGCTAGAGCCTTTCCCGGTCCAAGCACAATCTGCAACTGATCGTCGTTTTCGACAATACCTAACACATTGGGGATCTGTTTTAACCTGGTTTTATCCACTTGCGTATAATCATGCAATGTCAATCGCAGACGGGTCATACAGTTGCCGCATTGCGCTACATTATCTGCATTGCCGATAGCTTTAAGGATCTGGGCAATGACTGTCTGATTAATTTTAGCCATCTTCTTACTCCTTCTCAGCAGAGGAAGTGGTTACCGAACGGCTGAGATCGTCGGTCGAATAAAACCGTGATGTTTTTCCAGTAAAGCCTTTGCTTGTTGAGCATTGACGCCCGCCAGAATCATCACAATGGCGGTTTTACAATGTCCATCACATTCAGCCAGTGCCTGCTCCGCTCGTTCACGGTTACATTCTGCGGCGGCCATAACAATATTTTTCTGCCTTTCAACCAGTTTGGCATTCGTCGCTTCTACGTCCACCATCAGGTTGCCATAAACTTTACCTGTACGGATCATGGCGCCGGTGGTCAGCATATTCAGAATTAGCTTTTGGGCTGTACCGGCTTTCATTCGTGATGAACCTGTGACGATTTCTGGCCCAACTATCGGTGTAATGGCGATATCGGCTGCTTGTGTCATCGGGCTTTCCGGGTTGCAACTAATGCAGACAACGGTGGCGCCAACGGATTTCGCATACGCCATTGCACCCAAAACATAAGGTGTACGGCCGCTGGCGGCAATGCCAACCAATACATCTTTTGAGTTAAAGTTTAGCGCTTGAAGATCATTTGCGCCCAGTTGTTGGTTATCTTCTGCATTCTCAACCGCATGTAGAATGGCCTGATGTCCTCCGGCAATCAATCCAACCACTTGTTCTGGTTTGGCGCCATAAGTGGGTGGGCACTCACTGGCATCCAAAATCCCTAACCGGCCCGATGTACCGGCCCCGATATAAATTAAACGGCCTCCCTGACGAAATGCTTCGACAATTTTGTCTACCGTTTCAGCGATTTTCGGCAAAGTTTGCTCTACAGCCAGTGCGACTTTTTTGTCTTCATCGTTAATCAGTTTTAGCATTTCAAGGGTTGGCAGAGTATCAATGTTGGCACTAGCTGAATTGCGACTTTCGGTAACTATATTGTTGAGATTGATTTTCATATTGTTTTTCTGATGGAATATTCTTGAAATGATAAATAGTTATTTACTCTTCTTTGTCATAAAGAGCAAATTTGGTCAGTGTTTCGATAAAAGCGATAGCTTTGTGAATGCATTTTATAGGTTGTAGAGCAAAAAGGGTTATAAATCGGGAAAGATGGTATATACCCGTCATCTTTCAAGTTGCCTCTTTGTTGGCTGCGCTTACTCACCCCGGTCACATAGTTATCTATGCTCCCGGGGATTCGCTCCCTTGCCGCCGCGATGCATCTTGAAATCTATAGGGTATAGTTTCTGAATTTATTGAAATAATGAATTAGGATATTAATATGAATGAAAAAAGAAGGGTTTTTAGTAAGGCATGGTTCAAGGATCTTTTTTTATATGGATTAAAGATCTTTTGTCGGACACAATTCCCTTTATGGTGATTATAGCTTGGTCGGCTATGGCCGCAGGTTGTTTTCCAGATATGTGGGGTCGATTGACATTATTGGGTATTTTTGTTGTTACCATTTTTGTTTTTTGGCGTATTAGTAAGAGTTAAGCATATATATTTGTATATATCCGTCATCTTTCAAGTTGCCTCTTTGTTGGCTGCACTTACTCACCCCGGTCACATAGTTATCTATGCTCCCGGGGACTCGCTCCCTTGCCGTCGCGATGCATCTTGAAATCTATAGGGTATATGCTTAACTCGGTTTATTTTCAATAAACTCTATCATCCCATATACTATAAGCAGATGTGCCGGCGGTTATATGATTCCAGGATATAGATCTATATTTGAGAAAGACTTTTTCGTATGGCATCATTTCATTATTGTTTATTGAATTCGGGTAGACGCAAGAAATGTCAACAATACTCGCTTCTATTAATTTGACCTCATAGAAAAGTTCTAACTGTCCAGCGAGATTTGTTCTGTAAAAGAAGAAAATCGCATTCAGTAGTTCGTTTGAAGATATTGCGGCTGCTAACAGCGGGGATGATTTATCTATTGGCTTGATAAATTGTATCGGGTGATGAGCGACATTTTTTTCGCGAGTTATCGTGTGATTTAAATTCAATACCTGTATTTGATCTTCGTGCCCCTTTTGGTATCGGTTTCCTATAGAGTCTAGCATTGAACAACCGGCAGAAATTAAACCTTGTTTCTTACCCTCTAAAGATAAATAAATTATATGTGACATAAGTAATTACCATGCAAATTCTTTAATTGAATTACCTAAGACTGTATGTTTAGGCGGTGAAAGTACGACCTTAACACTAAAATATAAAGAAATTAATAGTTCAATGTTGAATTTTTTTCTTTAAGGATAGTAATAGTGATATAAAAAAAACGGGCTTGAAATTTTTTGCTATTATATAGTCGACATGGCTATTTTTTATGTAATATAGTGCTACATCCGAGCTTTTAATTGTTAATAGGGTTAGCCGTATGAACGATAGAGATAGAGAACAGTTATTACAACAACTCACGGACGTATTAATGAATAGTCCGTTAATCCCAGAAGAAAAATTGGCAATGATGATGATGCAGTGTTTTAACCTATTGCTGTCAACGCAAGCCTGTGCGATCGACATGAAGATTTCAGATGGCCGGGTTCTTTCACTCAAATTGGAAACTCCGGCGGTTAAACACTAATGCGATGATTTTAAGAATATGGAAAGGGCTTCACAATGACATATAAAAAGTACAACCCCTCTTGGGAGGGCTGTATGGGGGATTTCCTGAGAGGTCATGTTGGGACTAACCAATTAAAACCTCAGCATGAATTCTTTGATGCTATTGGTCTCGAAAAGCAGCTAAGGGAGAATACAACCTATATTGCGCTACTCTCGTTAGATGAAGCGAAAGATGTTCTGGAAGATATTGATTCGCCAAAACCCAAAAGTCCATTTATAAAGAAAATATTTGAGATTACCGATCCCATATCGCCATATGCAGGTAACATACATGATTCTTTTGATCTTTTTAATGTTATAGGAGAATTTAAGAAATTAGGGATTAAAGCGACAGAGTATGTTGGTAAAGACGGGAATAGATATATCAAAATATCAGGTTATGCGGGAGTTAGGAAAATCATCACTGCTTCAAGATATAAAGCTTCTAACATGAAGGTGATATCTATGGGGATTGGGCAGCAAGGACTGAATAGTGGCATAGTTAAGGGAATGAAATTCAGTATATTCTTTTCCGCAGCTTATCGAACGGTTGAGCTTATATTTAAGGATGAATACACTCTGGTTGATTTCTTAGGTAATATTGCGGTAGATTTGGCTAAGACAGTAATAATAGCTTTTGTTTCTTGGGTTATTGGGTCTTTGATAGTAACTACGTTTTTGGCTGGTGCTAGCATAATTGCAGTGGCTGGTATTGTGTTTGGTATAGGTTTTGGAATGACATATGCACTTGATTCTTTGGATAAAAAGTTTAAAATTAGCGAAACTGTTATTAATTTAATTAGAAAAGAAATGGAGAGAAAACCAAGAGCTCCAGAAGCTGATCTTAACCAAATTTTTCATAATTGGGGGAGATATGGTAAATAATAAAATAATACGTATTATTTGCGCAATTTTTTCATTGGCTTTAATGTCGTTTTGTATGTTTATAGTAAGTGAAGATTTATTTTCGTTAATTTTAATGGATGAGAAAATAACATTTTCAGGTGGTGTTTCCATTTTCTTTTTTTCTTTTCCTTTAATTTCATATTATATTATTTTGGTTATCTTTATTAATATAACTGGTCGTTATCCAAAGAGTTACGATATTTTTAATAAATATTTTGGTTCGATAGCCATTATTTCATTTTTTTTAAGTTTTCCTACATCTTTATATGTGAATTATAAGTTAAAAAGTGATGGTTATTTAGTATGTTCAAGAATATCCTGGATGTCGCCGAATACCTATGTAAAAGATATTAAGCTATGTGACTGATATTTTTATTTAATTTATTCATGATTGGGGGCATTATGAGAAAAAAGGCTATACATATCATCTGTGCTCTTTTTATTTTCATTCTAACGTCATTCACTTTATTTTTAACAGGAGAAAATTTAATTTTTTTAATTAAAATGGATGAAAAAATAATATTCTCAGGTGGTGTTTTTATGATATTTTTTTCTTCTCCTTTGGTTTTTTATTATGTTATTTTTGTTGTTTTTGTTAATATAACTGGTCGTTATCCTAAGCATCATGATGGTTTTAACAAATATTTGGGGACGATAGCTATTGTTTCATTTTTTTTAGGTTTCCCTACATCTTTATATGTGAATTATAAGTTAAAAAGTGATGGTTATTTAATATGTCCAAGAATATCCTGGATGTCTCCAAATACCTATGTAAAAGATATTAAACTATGTGATTGATATCTTTAATTTAATTTATTCATGATTGGAGGTGTTATGGAAAACAAGAGAAAGATTATACATATCATCGGTGCTCTTGCTATTTTTATTTTAGCTTTATCCACTTTCTTCTTGACAGTGGGAAATATAATTTATTTAATTTAAATGGATGATAAAATAACATTTTCAGGTGGTGTTGTTATAATATTATTTTCTTATCCTTTGGTTTTATATTATATGGTTGCAGTTATTTCTGTCAGTATAACTGGTCGTTCTCCAAAGCATCATGATGGTTTTGTTAACTGTTTTGGGTCGATAGCCATTATTTCATTTTTTTTAAGTTTTCCTACATCTTTATATGTGAATTATAAGTTAAAAAGCGATGGTTATTTGGTGTGTCCAAGAATATCTTGGATGTCGCCGAATACTTATGTGAAAGATATTAAACTATGTGATTGATATGCTAAATATAGTCGTGGATAAAAAAAGAAAAATAATTCATATTATTTTGGCGATTTTTGTATTGTCCTTGGTATCTTTAGGTATGTTTGCTTCTGTTGATAGTCTACTTTCATTGATTACAATGGCTGAGATAATCTCTTTTTCCAATGGGATAATAATTGCGTTTTTTTCTTCCCGTTGGTTTTTTATTTCTTGATTTGTTCTATTTATTTAAATTTAACAGAGCGTGTCCCAAGGTATCATGATGCTTATGTTAAATATCTTGGTGTGATAGCTATTGTTGCGTTTTTTGTGAGTTTTCCTATATCTTTTTATGTGAATTATAAACTGAGAAGTGAGAATTACTTGATATGCCAAAAGATATCTTGGATGTCACCGAATAAATATGTAAAAGATATTAAGTTGTGTGATTGATATTAGTCTTATTGGTAGGGTGAGGCGAAAAATGAATCTAATATAGTCGTCCTAATTTTTATTTAAAAATGAGGGTTAATAGTTATATTTTAAAAATGATGTTTTCCAGATATATTTCGCTATCCTATATAGTAGCAAATACATGCCGCAGAATGCATAGGAGTTACTATAGGGAAAACACCTAAAAATCTGGAAATTTATTATCTTCTAACGCATTTAATTTAAATGAATTATTTAATCACTTATCTTAGAGAGCAGAAAGGAATTATGGTAAAAATAAATTATATCAACATTTTTATAATAAATTAATTGATCATCTTATAATTGTTGTTTAATCTCTATTTAATTAATTTCAGTTAAGTCTAAATGATTTAGTTCATTATTGAAATAATAACGTAAGAAAGTATGAAAGATAAACCTGAATGGTGGAGATATGGATATACGTAATCTCAAAGCTTTTATCGTGTTAGCTGAAACACTTAATTATCATAAGGCTTCTCAAATACTACATATTTCTCAACCTGCACTGACTAAGAAAGTTAATGCACTGGAAGCGGAATTTGGGGCTCTTTTGTTTTCCAGAGGACCAGGTGGTACTCGGTTGACTGATTTTGGACAAAAAACTTTTGAGAATGCTCAGAAATTACTGGGTCATTTTGAGCAATTTCAGATTCAGGTTAATCATGATTTGCAAGATGATGCGCCACATTACCTTTATGTTAGCTCTTGTTTTCCTATTTATGATTCTGGAAAAATGGAAGAGCGGATTTTTCTAGGTAGGAAGGAAAAAGCCGTGCTTGTGCTAATTACTGGTTTGACATTTGAGCAGCAAATGAATCTATTAAACTCTGGTTTATTACATATCGCCATTGTTCCTCTACCATTAACTTCATCACTTATGCCTAGAAAGATTTTTACTGAAAAACTCGTTTACCTTTTTAAAAAAGGCAGTGATTGGTTTCGGCATTTTACAGCATTAAGCGCTGAAATGGCATCGTTGTATCAGCTTATTGACATGGATGAGAATGATATACCAATTGATTTTACTGATGGCATTAACGCATTTTCTATTTATGATAATAGTATGAATTTAATGTTAAAAACGAATGATATTATGGTAATGATTGAGCTGATAATTAAACGCAATGGTTTTTCTTTAGTGCCGGAAAAAGTTATCCGCTCAATTCCATCACAATATTTGGATTTATTAGAAGTGTTAAAAACCGATATGGAGATTGATTTTGGTATCTTATGGAGTCCAGTTATCGATTATGAATTGATAAATGAAGCGGAGTTATTATCTTCTCTGATTGATAATGTATGAATGAGGGATCATAGCTTGGTATTTTTAATGTAAAATAAACCATTGCTAATTTAATGTTATTATATAGACGGGAGGAATAAATCAGATATCATAGTTGGTTATTTAAATATTACTATTAATAGTAAGTATTTTATAGGTTATAATCAATAATATTTTATCAATTCTCCAATGGTATAATTGGTTTGAAAGAATTAGAAGTTATTAATAGGGATTATCTCCTAGTATATGTAAAAATATCGCAATGTAGAAGGGGGGAATGTTGTTATTGATTATCTAACCTCTGGTTAAATAAGAATAATTTTGTTATGTCTGATAAATCTATCATTATTATGGGGGGATAAATCAGGTGAATATGAAATTGATGATGCCATGGGTAAATCCAAGATATAAGGATGTCAAAATAGTTTATTTTTACTGAGGTTTAATCCCCTTGAGGTGATAGACCAAGACCGTAAACGGGGTTACTCCTTTCGGCATCGGCAAGTTGCCATACACGACCTTAGCTAAAGCGTAGGCATCAACTTCTGCCTCTTCACCCAACAATGGAAGCGCCTCACGCACTACGGTTGGTATATCATCGTCAGCGGTAAGTGTCAGTGTCGGAATAGTGCTTAAAGTGGCGCCATCAACAATCTGCTCAGACAAAGCCAGCGAAACCGGTGCATCCTGATCCTTAATAGGGTGACCTTTCTTGACCACAAAGTACACCAAGCCATTGACTTTCTTTGCTGGCTTGCGTCCGGCAGTTTTCTTCGCAATCAGAGCTTCTCCCATCTTAACCTTGGCATTTACCTGTTTTTGTAATTGCTCCGCAAAGGTCAGGTAATATTTATCCATATCACTGCGTTTAAGCTGCATGCGATTGCGTAATCCATCAGTTAATCCGGCAGTCACTCGAACAGGATCTAGAGACAACCCACTGTCTGCATAACTGACCAGTGTCTCTTTTAGCCCCGAAGCCATCGCTTGGCCCACTACATAGTCACGCTTACGGTTATCGCTATCGAGCGGTACACGCACGGATTTACTGGCTTTTACCGCTCGATCATTAGCTTGCACTAGTTGATAACGAGTAGAAACCAATGCCGTCTCTAACTGCATTCGGGCAATGTTAGCTTCTCTGAACTGTTTACGCACGGCCTCTAACTGCGTTTGTGCTTCTTTGAACTGATGCTGCGTAGCCGTCAGCAGGGTCTGGTGGTCACTTAACTGTTTTTGTAACGTATCCTTCTGCTTCTGCACTTCTACCCTGACTGATTGGTGGTCAGATAGCTGCTTACGGCTCTTCTCTAGTTCAGTCTGGGAAGACTTCAACTCTGCGATACTATCGGTAAGTTGTCTCTTAAGTGAGGTAACCTGCTGAGCTTGGCGCAAAGCATCCTCAGTGGCACGGTTAGCGTCAGTCTGAGATTGAGCGGCTAACTTTGCTGTCAACGTCGTAAGCTTAAGGTTCAGCTTTTCCATCTGAGCCTTAAGCTTACGATTCTCTGCACGCAATACTTTACGGGCTGCTGCTTCGCTACCACCGGACGAGGCCCCCATACCAACAAGAATGGATGTTCCAACTGTATGTTTTGATGCACTTCTGTTTGAAGATGTCTCACCCGATTTGGACTGTTGCGCCATTAGTGTACTCAGACCATAATCAGAATTACTGGCGCTTTCCATCAAGCTATCCACCGAGAACGCGTCGCCAGGAGGGGTATAGTTTCCACTTTCTGCCGCACTCACAATATCAATCGTTCCCAAAAAACCAATTAACAACCAAGTACAGCGACGAAGATGCATTCGTATACAATTCATTGTGCATCTACCTGATTAATTAGTGCCAATGATAAGTCGTTCTTTATACGATAACACAAACTGGTAAGGGCATACTGATACTTAGGACGTACTAAGTCATTGATATCCTCACTGATCCCGTTAGCTACCGCCAAATATTGACTACCCGTACGGGCAATGCGATCAAACTCGGCTTTGTAGCGTGTGTATTTAGCGCCGCTGAACTGCTTCAATGCCTCCAACTCGCGAGTACATTGTGCCAGTTTGCCGGAATTGCTGTCAGCAGAGGGCTGCATAGTTCCGGCAAAACGACAATCACCGCTTCCAGATTCAGGGGGTAATGAAGAATGAACCAATGTCTTAGCGATTGACGATACTTTTATTTTACTTGATGTCGGAACTCTCTTTGGTGTGAGCTCTTGAGCACATCCTGTTAAAAGGAATGCGGCTGCTAATAGTAGGTAGAAATAACAACCATAAGATACAATGCAGTGCCTTGTTATTTTCCGAACCTGCAACATCACACATATACGTTTAAGAACAAACACGTTATTCACCTTATTACTCTCCAGCATCATTATCATCAAAACTAATTAAAAGCCATAATCACAATAACATCTCCCGAATAGGCACCTGCATCAACTTTACCCAATGATTGAAGTTTGGATGAAAAAGAAAATGAATAGAGATTATTTCCACTTACCGTTATTGGAACACCATTCCAAGCATTTGAGCCATTGATATCCACATCGGAGTAAAGTGTTTTTTCAGGATTTAAATAAATAAACTTTTCACCTGTTGAGGATTTTGTATATAAAGTCAGGTTAGCTGGCAATGTGCACTGCACATTTCCTGTTATTGTTTTCTTATTCCCGTTGAGATTTTCTTGCCCCAAATTGCCATGATCAATTACAGATGGCAAAGAAAGACTGCAAGATTGCTTGACTGATGGCACCTTGCCACAAACACTACCAGGCCACTGCTGTGCATCTGAACGATGTGGATCAGGTTGGTGTAGAATATAAAACAATCCTATACAATCTGCCTCAGGGGATCGCAAAAGGAACTCTGCTCGATATGGCAACGGAAATGCTTTTTTGTACTCCCTGGCTACCTCCTTCCTAGTCTTAAATTGAGAGATTCTAAGACAATGATTATCCAGTACACAGCTACCATACATCCCCGGGTTTACAGGGGCAATGCGATATTTCACATCTGGACCAACATAACAAAACACAGATTCGTAACATGGGTTTCGGTCGGTATCATTTTCCGTCCAGTCAACTACTTGTAGAACTACACGAGTGTCTGAACCGCTTTGGTACATATCAATAGGCGTAACAAAGGCTCCTGCATTTACCTCTATAAATGGAACACCAGCCAATGTCATGAAAAAAACAAGATAGAAAAAGCCCCTCATATTCCCTCCATTTCACTCATAGTCCAACATAAACGTCGAAATAGCCGAGAACTTACCAAATACTATTGAGTGATTTTTGATAGCAGAAGGCTCCCCTTGCACATAGGCTTTAAAGTCCAGCGTGGCATTGCCATTATTTAAACTATATTTTTTAATAGTCTTGTTTATCGAAATAGGTTCTCCAGCCAGAGACTCTATTCCAACCGCTGCCCCTGATGCTTGACTTCCCGGTTGAAAAGCCAAAAGCCCAGGAAGCTCATTATTTTCCTTACCTAGAAATTTTATATTCACCTCCTGAGCCTTTGTCACATCACAGTTTATGAGGTGAATTGAAAACGCTTTACTATGACTACGTTGATTTTGATAAAGGTGCTTTCCGAATACCGTACCGAAGTCTACGGTGATTGCATCATCTCCAGGCTGGATATCACAAGCTTCTCTAAGCACATTAACTTTTATACGAACAATGGATTCAAATTTATCCTTCGCATCACACTCTGAGCTTATCGAAAGCAAGAACAACAACGCTATAAGAACATGTAATCGGTTACACCGACACAAGGACGGTATCAGTCCATCTCGATCTAGTTTTATTAGGATGGTGTTCATACATGTCTCCTTTACTAAGTTATCCCAATTTCAGCAAACATCTCAACCGGCTTTACTACTTTTCACGGTACAAGTGCCACCACTACAACCAAACACTAATTTTGGCCGACCACCGAAATCATTGATGAAAATCAGTACAGGGCTGTTACCCATTGCTGACGCACTGCCACCCAACACAGCACTGCCTTTTGGTGGGATCATCATCGGATTAAAACCGGATACCGCTGCCCCGTTTAGGCTGGATGACGCTGATGCAATGGTCACGTAGTACGGCGTCGGATTGTTAACCACATAGTGATCCCCTTGTCGAGTCATCGTCAATTTCTCCTGATAAGGATTTTCGTGGTCTGTTCGGCCAGCAGTAATAGCCTTTGGCCGATAAAACAGTTTGATACGTGTTTGCAGCGCAATCTGCAATGTGTTGGGTTTGTTGGACTTCGGCGGAATTTCCCGGAGGTTGAAATAGAACAGCGTCTCTTTATCCTGAGACAACATGTTGATGCCCTGAGTGACTTGCAACTTCACTTGGCTTTTGGCTCCTGGCTCTACTCTCTGAAGTGGCGGTAGCGCAGTCAGTGGATTGTTAATCTTGTTGCCATGTTCGTCCTCAATCCAAGCCTGTGCAAGATAGGGCAACTCTTTATTCTGGTTACTGATACTAAGGCTCATTGATCTATCTTCCCCATTAAACACCGCGCGGGTGCGATCGAGGGCAATAGCTGCATTAGCCTGCTGAATAGCCAGAATACCTGCTAACATGACAGCAGAAGCTGCTATGTTTTTTTTATTCATTGTCATACTCATGCGGTTGTACTTATCTTTAGGCAACATTTCCACTGATTCACTCCACACTTTTATTAATCTTCTGGAAAGAACCACCAATCCCTTTAACATGCCGACAAGGTAACAACAGATTATTCATCAAGTTGGCGAGAAGAGATTTCGGCAATGTGATGAGACACTGTATGCGACCATTCCAATGCACACTCATGTTCTCGCCAGGATTAATGCCGGTTAACCACACACTTCCTTCATCATTCACGATGCCAGTTTGCACTTCACGGTCGTTCATCACGACAGCGCCAAATGGAGGAACCGTACCGTCTGTCAACTTAATAATGGCCATTGCCTTCTCGCCGGCGATCATCCCAAACTTGCGATAACCAATAGCGCCTTCCGTTAGCGTGCCTTGTACCACCGAGCGAGTGGCATCCACGTTATCCGCCAGTTGGTTCACGTCCACATTAACGCTGCTGCGGTAGTAACTGTTGATATCACTCACCACCGCTTTACCAAAAACGTTGGTATGGGTCACACTGCCATAACCGCGTATTGGTACACCACCAATCCCATCAGCATCGATCATCATGCGTGTTCCCCCTATCATGTTGATACGGTGTAGCGCCGCCCCATCCACCGTCGCCGTTATTCCCCCCTGAAGTGACAGCCCCATAGCGCTATATTCACTTCCACGGAAATTGGCATTCGCTGTCAACTTAGCTATATCCCCCTCATGGGTGAAATAACCACTACCAATACTACGTCCGCCTTGACCGTTACCAACATTAATCCGATATGCATTGTTGTCATCGATACGGTCATAGTAACCCACAGTATTACTGCTATTACGGCTAAGCTGACCGTCATAGGTTATTGTGCTATTTTCACCCCACGGTACAGCTATACTCAGATACAAACCGTCATCATTAGTGTCGTTGTATTGAGTCCGATATGCCGTTAGGCTCAGGCTAATGTTTTTAAAACGTCCGATGTCGAAATAACGCGATAGTGACAGGTTATAAGTATCGTTGTTCGGACGGTCCCAGTAGGTCTGATGGCCGTAGTTCAGATAAACACTAAGCCCCATTTCCTTAAACTGTTTGTTAAACGTAATGGTATAGAACTCTTTACCTCTTCCATTATTGACACCGTAATAACGCGCCTCTAAATACTGCGACATGCTCATGAAGTTACGTTCTGAGAAACGGTAACCTGCAAATGTTATCTGGCTATCGTATTCATCAAAGCGTTTAGAATAGCTAACCCGATACGAGCCTCCTTGTTTGGTGTCATCATGCAGAAACTGAGCTCGCGACTGCGTCACATCAAATGACAATGCACCAAACGCGAGCAAGTCACGGCCGATACCGATAGCCAGAGCGTTATAGCCCCTGGCCAGCAAAGCTCCTCCGTACAGCGACCAACCGTTGTTCACCCCCCAAGAGAATTCTCCAGTTGCAAAGCCCGGCCCCTTACTGCGATGCTTAATGTCTGATGGTTTACCGGCGGCAATCTTGTAACGAACCATACCTGGACGTGTCAGATAGGGTACATTAGCGGTATTCACCTGGAAGGTCTGTACGCTGCCATCCTGCTCCTGTACCTTCACATCCAGCTTGCCATTCACCGCAGTATTCAGATCCTGAATACTGAAAGGACCTGCTGCCACCTGAGTTTCATAAATCACACGCCCTTGCTGACTGATGGTCACCTTGGCATTGGTTTTCGCCACTCCAGTCACTTCCGGCGCATAACCACGCAGGTTCGGTGGCAGCATGTTGTCGTCCGATATCAGACTGGCTCCGATGTAACGAAAACTGTCAAACATCCCAGAGTTGAGGTAGTCTTCCGCCAACGTCAGTTTGGCACGCAGAGCGGCTATCACACGGTAGGCATAGTAGCGGCCCCACTCCCAGCTTTGCTGGGCGCTTCCTACCTGCCCCGTCGTATGGCTGTACTGCACCTGCCAATCGGCCCGCAGACGCCAAGGTCCCAAGTTGGCCCCAACTGTTCCGTTACCGCTCAAAGATTGCGCTTGGCTGCCTGCACCTGACTGATTTGTCACTTGTGCATTGACGCTGTAGTCAAATAACATACCGGAGATCCCATTGTCCCAACGTGACGGCGGATCCCAGTTTTCCACGGTATATTCTAAGTAAGCCTGCGGCATGCTGATGTATAGTGCCCCAGCGCCCAAGTCACCTCGAACTTCCATACCTTTCAGAGAAGCTATTTCTAGGCACTGGCCGTTATGCCACCAAGTAAGCTGACGGACTGCATCCGCTTTAAGTCCCAGTTGATCAACCATCTTTAGCGTCAGGCACGCTTCACTGCCTTTCGGATCATGATCAGGAGCAATGAACTGTACCGTCTGCTCGGGCAATTCGTTTTTATTCAAGCGTAATACCATCTGGTAGCTACCTTGCATAATGTAGCCAGCCTGGGAAAACTGACTTAAGTCAATACGCGCCCGATCCTTGACATCAAGAACATCCGTGTTGAATTCCACCCTATCGGCAGCCTTGACCACCTGCATGCCACAAAGAGCCAACAAGATACACAGTGCCACCGAGCTATCCCTCGCTCCACAAAGTAGCGATGGCATGGCGGGTCCTTTCATCAGAAATAATCCAGTTTGAAACGTATCATGGTGTGGAGGGCCTCGGCGCGTAACACTTGGTGAGCTGTTACCAGACGTAAAGTATAATCCAGCCGCATTGAGCTTATTTGCAGATCCTCTACAGGCATTGGTTTGCCCGGCACGACTACCGCTCCTGTACTGTCCGATATCTGTAATCCCACACCACTCGCCTCACCATTCATGCTAAACAAGTCGTTACGAGCAGCCGTACCATCAAAAGTCACTCGAAAGTGTGACCTGCTCAGGCGATTCAGTAATACGGGAGTCAACAGACAATTAATCAACTGTATACTTAAAAGCCGTACCGGCTCGTGACCACCGCGGATAATTTGTCCGACCAAAATAGATGATATGTCGATGGTCTGATCTTGATTGCCCAAAGCAATTGTACACGGTGTATCAATGATGGAGCCTTGCATGTTGACGCGGCCATGCTCTTGGCTGATAGCCATTGCCATAAATGACAATATCAGACTGGCTAGCACTAACAACGTCAGCAGGGAAGGCAACATCTTAGAACAGGTTGGATGGCTAAGAAGAGTCATCTCGCTCCCCAAAATTCGGTTTACCGGCAAATTCATTTCCCTAATCTTGTAGGGACCCCTCTTTCCCGCTGTTTCCCCTGTCAGCCTGAAGGCTAGGCCACAGCGGGAAAGAGAAACAGATAGACTTTCCAACGTACAGAAAGGCTTCTTTCACCACCTTTATTGGTAAGCCAGAGTGAAGTTAGCCACAGCGGTGAAATCACCAGGAACGATAGTCGCAGAAGCCCCGTCACCTTGTAAGAAAGCAGCGAAGTGCATGGTCGAATCGGAACCATCGGTGATGATTGTGGGTGAACTCTGTTGTCCCAGTTTGATAAGTTTGGCGTTATCGTTGGTGATACCAATAGCCGCACCAGAGGCCGAACCAACAATTGCCAATAGGTCCTTATTCACAGAAGATGGTGTCCCAGAGAAAGTCGCCGTTACAATCTTCTTTTCCAAGCCGTTAGCATCACAGTCTAGTAAACGGATATTAAAAGGAACCGGCGTGGACTTACCACCTCCTGCCAGTGCTTTGTTGGAAATCTGCCCAAGCTTCACAGTCTGATCGTCATCACCGGGGTGGATGGAACAAGGCGCATCAATAATAGAACCTTCAAAAGTCACTTTTCCTTGGCCTTGGTTAGTATTTTTAGTACTGGCGGGCGGCTTGGTCTGCGCATTGACAGAACCTGCTGTTAGGGTTACACCCAATCCGAGAGCCATAACTAATGTATTCAATTTCATGTGAATTAATTCCTTAACTTAAGGATAAAACCATACAAAAGTAGCAGTGTGGAACTTCAGCTCCTACACCAGATATCCAATGCAAAAAGGGTCTTAAAATCTCATATCAACATTTTTTAAAACCAAACAAAATGCACCAAACTGTTTTGTTTAGTTATAAATATTAAAATAGATAATATTTTGGAATTAATATCCAAAAAAAGACATTAATTTAAACTTATAAACTTTCTAATTGATTGATATCTGATTAAGTTCAAACAAATCAACTGATTTTTTACAAAATAATATTGATAAAATATTAAAAGTAATAAAAATATTTTAAAAAAACTATATATTACAAATAGTTATATGTTGTTAGTCTGGAGAAGCATAAAAGTTGACCTAGGTGATAGTTTTGTGTAAAACTATTAACAGTTTGGTGCATTCTGTTTAGTTTTTTGTTGTAAAATAGTTTCTTAATTTTTAATAAAAATTCTACATCCTGATATTTTCTGTCAAAAAATCACTGTTCAATGATATATATGATTTTATATTTATATATAAAAAAATTTATTTCTTTCTTATGATAAATAAATGAAATTTTAGAGTAGTAATTCCATAAAATCTCTATTAATTGATATAGTTCTTTGGATTAATATTCTCTATCAGTAACTATATGCCCAAATCTCACAGGAACTATTTTCATGAAGAAGCGTAAGTTCTTAACCAGATATGAAATTGATGCGATTTTAGAAAAAGCACGTCAGGGGCGTCATGCTGAGCGGGATTATTGCATGTTACTCATGTGTTTTATTCATGGGTTTAGAGTCAGTGAGCTATGTCATCTGACACTATCCGATCTTGATCTTAGTTCGGGAATTATTCACGTAAGGCGATTAAAAGGGGGACTATCAACAACACATCCATTGGTGCCAGAAGAACTTAATGCGTTAAATCAATGGATTAATATCCGTAAGAGCTGGAGAGAATCAGACACATCGTGGGTTTTTTTATCACAAAAATCAGGTGCGATTTCACGCTATCAGGTTTATAGTTTGTTAAAACGTTATGGTAGACAAGCATTAGTCGATATTTCACCTCATCCACATATGTTAAGACATGCCTGCGGCTATGCTCTTGCTGATTTGGGAAGAGATACACGCCTTATTCAGGATTATCTCGGTCACCGCAATATATCTCATACTGTTATTTACACAGCAAGCAATGTAAAACGGTTCTCCAATATATGGGAAATTCCTTCAAAAGGACTCAGTTAGTACCTTCTTTCTATAAAATGTGTTGTGATATGAGAAATTATTTCTTTTACAACAAAAAAATATCATCTGATGATAATGATGAATATCATAGGATACTGATTTTTTTATTTATTATAATTGCTTTTTAATTTATTTAGTTATCGAAAAATAAAGCGGATTATTTCTTTCCGCTTTATTTTTTTATTGAATGATAATTTGTAAAATCATTTACCCTTCAAATTGTTGCGTTATTTTTTCAAGTTGTTCCTGAATTTCCATCCATGATAATTCAATTTCTTCCAGTTTTGATTTGGTCTGATTTTGTTTTTGCAGATGTTCAGTTAATTCGACTTTACGGCTGCTATCATAGATAGCGCTGTCTAAAAGTTGATTTTCTAGTACAACCAATTCGCCACCCAGTTTCTCCATCTGGTTTTCAAGATTAGTCAGTTGTTTACGCAATGGCTGCGTTTGGTTACGGAAGTCAGCTTGACGCCGTTTTTGATCTTTTCTTTCCTGAGCACTTTGGCTGGATGTCTCTTTTTCCTTATCGTTGTTTTCACGTATTTGCTGATTTTGTTGACGTTGTTGATCTATCAGCCATTGTTGATAATCTTCCAAATCGCCATTGAACGATTCTACCCGGCCATCATGAACCAGATACAACTCATCTGTTGTTGAACGTAATAGATGTCGGTCGTGAGAAACCACAACCAATGCACCGTCAAAGTCGATCAAAGCTTCTGTCAGTGCCTGACGCATATCCAGGTCGAGGTGGTTCGTTGGTTCATCAAGTAACAGGAGGTTAGGGCGTTGCCAGACCATTAATGCCAAAACTAAACGTGCTTTTTCTCCCCCGGAAAAACGCCCACTTGGGTCAGTCACTTGATCGCCTTTGAAACCAAAGCCGCCCAGATAATCTCTAAGTTGTTGTTCTGTTTCTTGTGGCGCAATGCGGACTAAATGCTGTAATGGTGATTCATCAGCACGTAAATATTCCAGTTGATGTTGGGCGAAATACCCCAGTTTGATCCCTTTAGCTAATTCTACGGTTCCACTCTGAGATTGCAGTTCGCCAGCCAATAGTTTAATCAACGTGGATTTACCCGCGCCATTACGGCCAAGCAGGCCAATGCGGGAGCCGGGAACCAGATTCAGTTTGATGGAATTTAAAACGGTCCGTTCGCCGTAGCCTGCGCTTACTTTTTCCATTTTCAGGAGTGGGTTTGGCAGACTTTCCGGTTTACGGAAACTGAAATGAAATGGGTTATCAACATGGGCAGGAGCGATTAATTCCATCCGCTCCAGCATCTTGATACGGCTCTGAGCTTGTTTGGCTTTGCTGGCCTTGGCACGGAAACGGTCAATATAACTTTGCAGATGGGCAACTTTCTCTTGCTGACTTTTATAAAGGGCCTGTTGTTGCGCCAGTTTGGTAGTGCGCTGGCGCTCGAAAGATGAGTAGTTGCCGCTGTACTCAAACAGAGATTGTTGTTCTATATGGAGGATCTTATCGGCAATCGGGTCGAGAAAATCCCGATCATGGGAGATAAGGATTAATGTTCCAGGGTAGCTTTTCAGCCATTTTTCCAACCAGATAACCGCATCCAGATCAAGATGGTTAGTGGGTTCATCAAGCAACAGCAAATCAGAACGGCAGAGTAGTGCCTGAGCCAGATTGAGGCGCATGCGCCATCCACCGGAAAATGCACGTACAGGTTGATCAAGTTGCTCTTGAGAGAAACCTAAACCGTGCAGTAGACTTGATGCTCTTGAACGGATCGTCCAGGCTTGAATCGTGTCTAATTGACCATGCAGATGAGCAATCAGATTACCGTCATTTTTTTCATTGGCTATCCGCAGTTGTTGTTCCAGTTGACGGAATTCACGATCACCATCAATGACATATTCCAGAGCGGGTATTTCCAGTGCCGGCGTTTCCTGATTCACCCAGGAAAGTGCCCAGTTACTGGGAAAAGTGAATGTGCCTGTTTCAGCCTGAAGCTCATTTTTTAATAGTGCAAGTAGGGTAGATTTACCACAGCCATTTTTCCCTACCAGACCAACTTTCTGCCCGGGATTGATAGTGGCGCTGGCATTGTCCAGCAGAACACGAGTTCCGCGACGAATTTGTAATGAAGAGAAAACAATCATAAGTATCGTTTGTATAGAATATGTTAAATTAGTAATAACAGATAGTAAGCGTCTTATTTTATAACTTTCGTATGCATGGTAACGGAAAATACGTGTCCTGACACGTTCTTGAGGAGGGAACGATGTTACAGCCGCCTAAAGTCCTGCTGCTGTATGCCCATCCTGAGCCACAGGATTCAGTAGCAAATCGTGTTTTGTTACAACCTGTGCAGGGTTTAGAGCATGTTACGGTCCACGACTTATATGGAGCTTATCCAGACTTTTTTATTGATGTTCATCATGAGCAACAGCTACTTCGAGAGCATCAGGTGATTGTCTTTCAACACCCACTGTATACCTACAGTTGTCCAGCTTTATTAAAGGAGTGGATGGATCGTGTGCTGACTCGGGGGTTTGCCAGTGGTATTACCGGGTTGGCATTACAGGGAAAATATTGGCGTTCAGTGATTACTACTGGGGAGCCGGAAGGCACTTTCCAGGCTGATGGGTATAATCTCTATTCAATGGAAGAGATCCTTCGTCCTTTTGAACTCACCGCGGCGATGTGCCGTATGCATTGGTTATCACCCATTATTATTTATTGGGCACGCCGTCGAAAACCTGAGCTTCTTGCCATCCATGCTAATGCTTATCGTGAGTGGCTCAAATCGCCATTATCATTAGGAGGGCTATAAGTTATGGAGCATTCAGCGCAATTGAGCGCCGGTGTATTGTTTTTATTTGCTGCCGTTGTAGCAGTGCCACTCGCACAGAAATGCAAGATTGGGGCAGTATTAGGTTATTTGTTGGCAGGGATTGTCTTGGGTCCGTGGGGGTTGAGTTTTATCAGGGATGTTGATGATATTCTTCATTTCTCGGAGTTAGGGATTGTTTTTCTGATGTTTATCATCGGCCTTGAACTTAACCCCGCTAAACTCTGGCAACTCAGACGATCTATTTTTGGTGTCGGTGCGGCTCAGGTTATTTTCACGGCGAGTGTGCTGGCTGTGTTGTTATATCTGACCGATTTTTCATGGCAAGCGGCGGTTATTGGTGGTATCGGTATGGCGATGTCCTCAACGGCAATGGCCCTGCAACTCATGAAAGAGAAGGGCATGAACCGCAATGAAGGCGGGCAGCTTGGTTTCTCGGTTTTGCTATTTCAAGATATGGCGGTGATCCCGGCTTTGGCATTGATTCCGTTGTTGGCAGGTGGAACAGCCTCCGGTGACTGGTATCGAATAGCGTTAAAAATTGCTGCTTTTGCTGGCATGTTGCTCGGTGGCCGTTATCTGTTACGTCCGTTGTTTCGTTTGGTCGTCAGAGCTGGAGTACGTGAGTTATTTACTGCGGCGGCGTTACTGGTGGTACTCAGCTCAGCGCTATTTATGGAAGCGCTCGGTTTTTCTATGGCGCTCGGAACCTTTATCGCCGGAGTATTACTGGCAGATAGTGAATACCGCCATGAACTGGAAATCTCCATAGAACCGTTCAAAGGATTGCTGTTGGGGTTGTTTTTTATTTCGGTCGGTATGTCTCTGAATCTAGGGGTATTACTGATACATATGTCCGAAGTACTACTTGGTGTGCTGGCTTTGGTGATTGTGAAAGGCATTGTTTTGTATCTTATCGCAATGAGTGCTGGCTTACGGGGTGCATCCTGCTTGCAATTTTCTGGCGTACTCAGCCAGGGGGGAGAATTCGCCTTTGTTCTGTTTTCTGCTGCACTGAGCCGGAATGTGCTCAATAGTGGGCAGATGGCTTTGTTGCTGGTCGTGGTGACGATATCGATGATGACAACGCCGCTTGTCATGCAATTGATAGATGCTATTCTGGCACGCCGTTATAATGCCAAAGATGAGACAGATGAACAGCCCTTTGTAGAAAATGATGATCCGCAGGTGATTTTAGTGGGTTTTGGCCGGTTCGGACAGGTAATCGGTCGTCTTCTAATGGTGAATAAAATCCGTATAACGGTGTTAGAACGCGATGTCAGTGCTGTGAGTACTATGCGGCGTTATGGCTATAAAGTTTATTATGGCGATGCGGCTGAATTGGAGCTGCTACGTTCGGCAGGCGCGGAGAAAGCCAAAGCGATAGTCATCACCTGTAATGAGCCGGAAGATACCATGATGATCGTTCATTTATGCCAGAAACATTTCCCTAATCTGCATATTATGGCGCGAGCCAGAGGACGCCTGGAAGCGCATGAACTGCTACAAAATGGAATAGAAAATTTCACCCGTGAAACTTTCTCCAGTGCCTTGGATCTGGGGCGTAAAACCTTAGTCGAATTGGGAATGCATCCGCATAAAGCTAATCGAGCAAAACAACATTTCCAGCGGTTAGATATGCGGATGCTAAGAGAACTTATGCCGCAGCTACAGGGTGATGTGGCTCACATATCTCGTATAAAAGAGGCGCGACGGGAACTGGAAGAGCTATTCGAACGGGAAATGCTGAATGAACGTCGCCAACCGGATGGTTGGAATGAGCATGAATACATGAATAATAGCGGAGCAAATCATGTCAGTAAGCCGTAAGAGATTTATTGCCGGTGCTGTCTGCCCAGAATGTCACTCTCAGGACACGCTGGCAATGTGGCAAGAAGATCAGGTGGATGTGGTGGAATGTGTCCATTGTGGTCACCAACAACGCCAGACTGATGAGAAAGTGACCTCTCATGTCAGAAAGCAGGAGCAGGTTATTGGTATTTTTACCCCACAATAATTATGTGAATATTAGCGCGAGTGAGTACAGAGACTGAAAATTCCGCTACAATCGGTAAAAATTTTTAGACCCACGGGTAGGAGATGTCATGAAAGTAGCAAAAGATTTGGTAGTCAGCTTGGCTTATCAAGTAAGAACAGAAGATGGTGTTTTAGTTGATGAGTCACCGGCGAGTGCGCCGTTGGACTATCTGCATGGCCGTGGTTCATTGATTAGCGGTTTGGAAAAGGCGCTAGAAGGCCGTGAGGCGGGTGAGAGTTTTGATGTCAGCGTACAGGCTGATGATGCCTATGGTCAGTATGATGACAATCTGGTTCAGCGTGTACCAAAAGATGTCTTTGTTGGTGTTGATGAACTGGAAGTTGGCATGCGTTTCCTGGCTGATACCGATATGGGGCCAGTACCCGTAGAAATTACAGCAGTTGAAGATGAGCATGTTGTGGTTGATGGTAACCATATGCTGGCTGGTCAGAATCTAAAATTCAATGTTGAAGTTATTGCCATCCGTGAAGCGACTGAAGAAGAACTGGCTCATGGTCATGTTCATGGTGCTCATGGTCACGAACATGGTGAAGGGTGCTGCGGTGGTCACGGCGATGACGACGATCATCATCATAATGAAGGACACGGATGCTGCGGTGGTGGCGGTTGCCACTGATAAGCTAAAGCGGATAGTGGACTTTTAATATTTAAAAAAAGCGGGGCAAGTTTGGGATAGTTGGTTTCAGCGCTTGCCCTAATTTATTGTAGTTTAATGCCTTTCCTAGTAATGAGGAGGAGGTGTTTCCTCAGATTGTGAAGCGATCATTGAGGGTTGAGTGGCTTTCAATCGTTCTGTCATCAACCGCAAATGATCTCTTAATTTAGTGATCTCCATTTGCTGTTCAGTCACTACCTGATTTAATTCTTCGATAGTTCTTTCTTGAAAGACAATTCGACTTTCCAAACGCTCAAGCCGTTGCTCAAATTCTGACAGATCCATGATTTTCTCCCGTTTCAGGTCCTGTATTGCCCGTGTTAGATGCCTCATATTAATTAAGAGTAGCCTACTATGCCCAGAATATTCTGTGAAATGCGGTTGTTATGAAACCTCTTGTCATTCATGTTGTCCTAATAAGCTTGGGGCACTAAAAAACGGCAAATATTGTATTGTGCTCCTGTAGACGGTTATAGTGACTTGGTTGCATAACTTTTGCTGACGGTAAAATCCCCCAAAGCTATTGGAGAAACAGATGAAATCATTGTTTAAAATTACCCTGCTTGCTACCACATTAGCGATGGCTTTCGGTGCCCCTCAGGTGCTGGCGGCTAAAGCAGATAGTCAGAGTAGCACAGAATTGAACAGCGCATTTAAAACAGAAGATCAGCAAAATGCTTATGCTCTGGGCGCATCTTTAGGGCGTTATATGCAAAACACCCTGAAAGAACAGAAATCTCTGGGTATCCCATTGGATAAAGATCAATTGTTATCGGGTGTGCAGGATGCTTTTAATAACAAGAGCAAACTGACTGACAGCGAAATTGAAAATACGCTGCGTGCATTTGAAGGTAAAGTGAAATCTGCCGCTGAAGCTAAGATGGAAAAAGAAGCCAAAGAGAATGAAGCTAAAGGCGTTAAATATCGTGAAGAATTTGCTAAGGAAAAGGGGGTCATTAAGAGTAAAACCGGCCTTTTATATAAAATAGAGAAGGAAGGCAGCGGTAAGAAGCCTGTGGCAAGCGACACGGTAGTTGTGAACTACCGGGGGACATTGATTGACGGTAAAGAGTTCGATAGCTCCTATAAACGTAATGAACCCCTTTCTATTCGCCTGGATAGCGTTATCCCAGGTTGGACAGAAGGTTTACAGAATGTGAAAAAAGGTGGAAAAATTAAACTGGTTATTCCACCAGAGCTGGCCTATGGTAAAGCGGACCTGCCAGGTATTCCTGCAAATTCGACACTAGTATTTGATATTGAGTTGCTGGATGTTAAAGCGGAGACCAAAGCTAAGTAAGCTATACCCCATGGATTTCAAGATGCATCGCGACGGCAAGGGAGAGAATCCCCGGGAGCATAGCTAACTATGTGATCGGGGTGAGCGAGCGCAGCCAACAAAGAGGCAACTTGAAAGATAACGGGTATATTCGCTAAATATCTTTGATGAATACGGATAAAACCGTTGGTAGAGATTCTGTCAACGGTTTTTTGTTACTGAAAGCTGTGATAGAGACCAAATGTCTGAGTAGCAATGGCTTGACGATGATGTCATGTGGTTTTAACGTCAATATTTCATGTGAATGCAAAGATCTTTGATTAGGATCTCTGTTAAGCTGCAATAATTGAATTTTCACAAGAAATCTTTATAGGTTTATCACGTTGTGTTTTTAGCAAGACGTTGTCTGCGATTGAAGGATGGTGTATTTAATGTCTAACCCGTTATTATCTGGTGATATCAGTGATGTCGATTTACTGGAAAACCAACCGTTTACTGAAACGGACCACGAAATTTTAAAGTCTTATGAAGCCGCAGTTGATGGCTTGGCTATGCTAATTGGTGGGCATTGTGAGATTGTCCTTCATTCATTGGAAGATCTGAAATGTTCAGCCGTCAGAATAGCCAACGGAGAACATACAGGTCGTAAAATAGGTTCACCTATCACTGATCTTGCGCTGCGTATGTTACATGACATTACAGACGAAGATTGTAGTGCATCCAAAGCCTATTTTACCCGAGCGAAAAGCGGTTCATTGATGAAGTCAGTCACGATTGCGATCCGCAACCGGAATCGCCGAGTGATCGGCCTTTTGTGCATTAATATGAATCTTGATGTCCCTTTCTCTGAAATTATTCAGACATTTATTCCAGAGGAAACACATGATGTCGCACCAAATGTAAATTTTGCCTCATCCGTGGATGATTTGGTTGCGCAAACGCTGGAGTATACTATCGAAGAAGTTAATATTGATCGCAGTGTATCCAATAATGCCAAGAACAGACAGGTGGTTCTGAATCTCTATGAGAAAGGTATTTTTGATATTAAAGATGCAATCAATCAGGTTGCTGAGCGTTTAAATATTTCTAAACATACTGTTTATCTCTATATTCGTCAGTTTAAAAATGGTGAATGTTTAGGGCCTGAGCGGTAATGTCTTCGCTGTCTTATTGTCTGCTGGTTACGGGGCCTGCATATGGCACCCAACAAGCCAGCAGTGCTTACCAATTCGCCCAAGCTTTGATTTCGATGGGGCATAAACTTAATACTGTATTTTTTTATCGGGAAGGGGTTTATAACGGCAATCAGTTGACTGCACCAGCCAGTGATGAGTTTAACTTGGTTAGCGCATGGCAGATGATGGCAACGGAGCACCGGTTTAGCATGCACATTTGTATTGCCGCTGCCCTTCGCCGTGGTGTTCTTGATGTTCAGCAGGCAAGTGAGTTGAACTTACCGGTAGCAAACTTGGCTGAAGGGTTTGAATTAAGCGGATTGGGAACACTGGCTGAAGCTATGCTAACTTGCGACCGTGTGGTGCAATTCTGAGAGGCAAAAATGAAAAAAATCGCTTTTGTCTTCACTAAAGCGCCTCATGGTGATGCAGGGGGTAGAGAAGGTCTAGATGCATTGCTGGCAACTTCGGCATTAACAGAAAAGATAGGTGTATTTTTTATTTCTGACGGTGTGTTTCAACTATTACCAGATCAGCAGCCTGACAGAATTCTCTCCAGAAACTATATCGCTACTTTTAAGGTGTTGCCTTTGTACGATATTGAAGAATGTTATTTGTGCCAGGAAGACCTTGTTATGCGTGGATTAAGCTCAGTCAATCATTTTGTTCTGGATGCGAAAGTGATACCCGCAGAAACGATCCGTGAGAAACTGGTTGACTATGATGTTGTGCTGACATTCTGAGCTATTGGAAGGACAATGAGATGCTATATACTGTTGGCCGATCGCCATATCAATGTGATTTCAATGTGATATCCAAGCTGCTTGCCAGTGGTGATGACATCTTATTTATTCAGGATGGTGTACTGGCAGGTATTGAGGGTAATTGCTATCTGCCGGCGTTGATCAGTCGTGGTGCTACATTGTATGCGCTAAAAGAAGATATTGAGGCGCGGGGATTGGACGATCAGGTTTCAGACAAAGTGCAAGTGATCGACTATACTGACTTTGTTAACCTGACGGTAAAACACCATCAACAATTCGCCTGGTAGTTGAGAAAAAGCTGTATATTTCTTGACACTTTGGCGAGTCAGCCATAAAATTCCGCGTCCTCGTGTTTTGCCGTTAGGGCAGACAAGAGATTTAATCCGTGTTTACGAAGCAAAAAAACCAGGAGTTTTTTTAATAATGGCAACTATTAACCAGCTGGTGCGCAAACCCCGTAGCATGAAGGTTGCAAAAAGCAACGTTCCTGCTCTGGAAGCTTGCCCGCAGAAGCGCGGCGTATGTACTCGCGTATATACCACCACCCCTAAAAAACCAAACTCTGCACTGCGTAAAGTATGTCGTGTGCGTTTGACTAACGGTTACGAAGTTTCTTCTTACATCGGTGGTGAAGGCCACAACTTGCAGGAACACTCCGTAATTCTGATCCGTGGCGGTCGTGTTAAAGACTTGCCAGGTGTGCGTTACCACACTGTTCGCGGTGCACTGGACTGTTCCGGTGTTAAAGACCGTAAACAAGGTCGCTCTAAGTACGGTGTGAAGAAGCCAAAAGCTTAATGGTACTCCGTTAAGTAAGGCCAAACATTATTTACCTTAATGTCAAAATAAACTCATAGAGTTTTGGACAACCCTGAATTCGAAACGGAGTATTTCCATGCCACGTCGTCGTGTAATTGGTCAGCGTAAAATTCTGCCAGATCCAAAGTTTGGATCTGAATTACTGGCCAAATTCGTCAATATCCTGATGGTAGATGGTAAAAAATCTACTGCGGAAGCAATTGTATATAGTGCGCTTGAGACCCTGGCTCAGCGCTCTGGTAAAGAGCACCTGGAAGCGTTTGAACTTGCATTGGATAATGTGCGTCCAACCGTGGAAGTTAAGTCCCGCCGTGTTGGTGGTTCTACTTATCAGGTTCCAGTTGAAGTTCGTCCGGTTCGTCGCAATGCGTTAGCAATGCGTTGGATCGTTGAAGCTGCTCGTAAACGCGGTGATAAATCTATGGCCCTACGCCTGGCGAACGAATTATCTGATGCAGCCGAGAATAAAGGCACTGCTGTTAAGAAACGTGAAGACGTTCACCGTATGGCAGAAGCTAACAAGGCGTTCGCACACTACCGTTGGTAATCTCATCGTAGTGATGATGCCCTGGGTGGCTGTTCTGCCACCCAGATTTACATTGAACGTCCTAGGAATAGAGGAATCAAATGGCTCGTACAACACCCATTGCACGCTACCGTAACATCGGTATCAGTGCACACATCGACGCCGGTAAGACCACCACTACCGAACGTATTCTGTTCTACACTGGTGTAAACCATAAGATCGGTGAAGTTCATGATGGCGCTGCTACTATGGACTGGATGGAACAGGAGCAGGAGCGTGGTATTACCATCACCTCCGCAGCAACAACTGCTTTCTGGTCAGGTATGGCTAAGCAGTTTGATGCGCACCGTATCAACATCATCGACACTCCAGGGCACGTTGACTTCACCATCGAAGTAGAACGTTCCATGCGTGTTCTTGACGGTGCGGTCATGGTTTATTGTGCGGTTGGTGGTGTTCAGCCACAGTCCGAAACCGTATGGCGTCAGGCAAATAAATATAGAGTTCCACGTATCGCGTTCGTTAACAAAATGGACCGTATGGGAGCGAATTTCTTACGCGTTGTTGAGCAGCTCAAAACTCGCTTGGCGGCAAACCCAGTACCTCTGCAATTAGCCATTGGTGCAGAAGATGTGTTCACCGGTGTTGTTGACTTGGTGAAAATGAAAGCCATCAACTGGAACGATGAAGATCAGGGAACCACCTTCACTTACGAAGATATCCCAGCTGATATGCAGGATCTGGCGGAAGAATGGCGTAGCAATTTGATTGAAGCCGCTGCGGAAGCATCAGAAGAGCTGATGGAAAAATACCTTGGCGGTGAAGAACTGACTGAAGAAGAGATCAAAGCTGGTCTGCGTCATCGTGTTCTGACTAACGAAATCATCCTGGTTACTTGTGGTTCTGCATTTAAGAACAAAGGTGTTCAGGCAATGCTGGATGCAGTTATTGAGTACCTGCCAGCACCAACGGATGTTGAATCCATTAAAGGTATTCTGCCAGACGGTAAAGATACGTCGGCAGAGCGTCACTCTGACGACAACGAACCATTTTCGGCACTGGCGTTTAAAATCGCTACTGACCCGTTCGTTGGTAACTTGACCTTCTTCCGTGTCTACTCTGGTGTGGTTAATTCCGGTGATACCGTTCTTAACCCAGTGAAAGACAGAAAAGAGCGTTTTGGCCGTATCGTTCAGATGCATGCTAATAAACGTGAAGAAATTAAAGAAGTTCGTGCAGGTGACATCGCGGCTGCGATTGGCCTGAAAGATGTGACTACCGGTGATACGCTGTGTGATATCAACTCCCCAATTATCTTGGAGCGTATGGAATTCCCAGAGCCAGTCATTTCTGTTGCTATTGAGCCAAAAACTAAAGCTGACCAGGAAAAAATGGGTATCGCTTTAGGTCGTCTGGCTCAAGAAGACCCATCATTCCGCGTGTCTACCGATGAAGAATCTGGTCAGACTATTATCGCCGGTATGGGTGAGCTTCACTTGGATGTTCTGGTTGACCGTATGCGTCGTGAGTTCAAAGTTGAAGCGAACGTCGGTAAACCTCAGGTTGCTTACCGTGAAACCATCCGTTCTACTGTTGAGCAAGAAGGTAAATTTGTTCGTCAGTCTGGTGGTCGTGGTCAGTTTGGCCACGTATGGCTGCGTATTGAACCAATGGAACCCGGTGGCGTAGGCTATGAATTCGCCAATGAAATCGTTGGTGGTGTTGTTCCTAAAGAATATATCCCGGCAGTAGATAAGGGTATTCAGGAACAAATGAAAAATGGTGTTCTGGCCGGTTACCCGATTGTTGACGTTAAAGTGGCACTATTCGATGGCTCTTACCACGAAGTGGACTCTTCTGAAATGGCGTTCAAAATCGCAGGTTCTATGGGCTTCAAAGAAGGCTTTATGAAGGCGAAACCAGCTCTGCTGGAGCCTATCATGAAAGTTGAAGTTGAAACACCAGAAGATTACATGGGTGACGTTATCGGTGACCTAAACCGCCGCCGTGGTATGATTGACGGTATGGAAGATATGACTACCGGTAAAATCGTACGTGCTCAGGTACCATTATCTGAAATGTTTGGTTATGCTACTGACCTGCGTTCTCAGACCCAAGGTCGTGCTTCTTACTCTATGGAGTTCCTGAAGTACAATGAAGCGCCGAGCAACGTCGCTCAGGCTATTATCGAATCTCGTAAAGCTAAATAAGTTTTTCGGGTTTAATATCTAGATTCAGCTCCCTCTCCAATATGATGAGGGTGCGATATTAAGGAATAGAGTCGTGTCTAAAGAAAAATTTGAACGTACAAAACCGCACGTTAACGTTGGTACTATCGGCCACGTTGACCACGGTAAAACTACCCTGACTGCTGCTATCACTACTGTATTGGCTAAAACCTACGGTGGTAATGCTCGTGCATTCG
>NZ_CAWNXG010000051.1:0-29109 GCF_963878145.1 Photorhabdus sp. S10-54
AGGTAAATAGGTAAATAGGTAAATAGGTAAATAGGTAAATAGGTAAATAGGTAAATAGGTAAATAGGTAAATAGGTAAATAGGTAAATAGGTAAATAGGTAAATAGGTAAATAGGTAAATAGGTAAATAGGTAAAATAAACACTTTAATTCTGTGAGTAAATATATTTACACAACAAAAACAGAGCCTGTAAAAAAACAGATTATCAATTAGCTAAAATGTATTTTATAAAACAATATAGCACGCAATCACATTATAAAGAACTCCAATACGGTACATAGGTTAGTGCTACAATATAAAACTTCTCCTCAATACTTCTTTCATCCCTCTGAAATATAGTAGGGATGACTACAGATAAATACAAGAAATTGACAAACATTGATAGGTAAAATCGATAAATACACCATTGTTTTTATCTCTTAATTAGTATAGATTAGCTACAACTGAGCCCGGCCCCCTGGCTTAAATCTTACTTAATGAGATGATTGTTATGGCTAGGCCTTCCTATATTCGAACTATGAGAATTGCAACACCATGACTGAACCAGTCAAAGTTCATAAAGAATATGACAAACTAGTCGATCTATTACAATTTCGAGGTATAAATATTACTGATCGTAACCATGCTATTAGAAAAATAGCTCAAGTTGGCTATTATCGATTGTCAGGATTTTGGTATCCATGCAGAATTCCTCGTAATACTACTGATAATATCTCTATTCGCACAGATAATTTTCGCCCCGGAGTAAGATTTGAGGCAATTTATGATCTTTATCTATTCGACAAACGGTTAGGGCTTCAAATAATAGATGCTTTAGAGCGCATAGAAGTTTTTGTCCGTTCAGTTATTGCTCATGAGATAGGCAAATATAGCCCTCTTGCCTATTTTGATGATTCATTTATCAACCCAAAGCATCTAGTACTACGTAAAAATGGTAGAAATAGCACAAGAAATGAATGGCTAGAAAAACATTCAAAAGAGATATCAAAAAGCCGAGAGGATTTTATCAAATGGCATGAAAGACGATATAAAGGAATACCATTTTGGGTAGTTATTGAAATTTGGGACTTTGGTCTAATGTCGAAATATTACGCTATGCTTAAAGATAAATACAGGAATGATATTCTTGCTAGGTTAGGTATTCCCCCAGGAAATGGCCCAATATTACAGAACTGGCTAAGTGCAATGAATGTACTTAGGAATCGATGCGCACATCACTCCCGGATTTGGAATAAAGTTAACGAACCAAAACTAAAGCCACTACCAAATCATCCTTTTTTTAATAAATTAGGATTAACTGATGATTCCTATGAAAGAATGTACGGCATGATTGCTATATTATGGTTCTTGATTAAAGAGATCGGCCCAAGTTCAAAATGGATATCCACTGTAGCAGATTTAATAGATAGCAAGCCAGAACTACCCGGATGCAATTTAACAGCAATGGGGCTACCTAATAATGATGGATTCCCCCGAGCATTATTTGATATAGAGTGATCAACCAACCAGAATAGAACTGATGATGGTGGATTACTTATTTACAATGATTCTACTGATAACAAGAACATTAGTAATAAGAAAAAAGATCTTATTCAGATCTTTCTCCCGTCAATATTTCGGTAGAAATTTTAAGTTTCGGCTGGCTAGCACGCTTACTTGCCGCAGTCTTTTTCGATGTCGTGAATTAAATCATCCACATCGTTAAAACGCGCACTCATTGAGCTTCTCGCCTCATTCATAGCCTCAACAGTAACTCTGTTAGGGATTTGCTTGATCTCGAAAGGTAGCGCCTTTTCTTCGGCCACCATCGTTACAGCAATGCGTAAAAAGTCAGACATTTTAATCCCAATATCGGCTAAAACGTCGATTGCCTCTTGCTTAATTGCAGGGTCTATACGTGTGCGAACATAAGTTTCAGTGCCCATTTAATACCTCGTACATGCTGACTTTTGTAGTACTATCGTGGTCTTAATTTTGATATTAGGCAATCTTAGCCTAAATGAAGAAAATGCTGAGATATAAAGCAAAAATGAGTCATCCTTTAAGGGACAATATACAGTCTGTCCACTGACCAATCATATTCTGCACCATACTGTGCTGACATCCGATAGAATCCAGAGTTGAGATATTGCCTTTCAATGACAATCTGTTCAGGAGTTCGGAAATTGCAGTGATTTCATTAGACCTTCCATCTACAACAATACTGCTCAAGACTAAACTCAGCGCCAATCTCAATAGGCTTAACAATCAATACACCACACCTCAAAAAGTCAAAATCTGATAAAACGCCAATAACCAAACAATCACGAAAGAAAATACAGCAGCGATAATATCATCTAACATGATGCCTAATCCGCCATGAACATAGCGATCAAACCAGCGAATTGGCCACGGTTTCCACATATCGAGAATACGAAACACCATAAAACCGGCCAAAACCCACTGCCAGTTAACCACAGGAATTGCCATCAATGTGATCCACATACCGATAAATTCATCCCAGACAATACTACCGTGGTCATGAACTTTCATATCATCAGAAGTACGCTGACAAATCATTATGCCGAAAAACATCCCGACAATAATAACCAACCAGCAAATCCATTCCGGAAACTGGATCAGTAATAACCAGAATGGAATAGCCGCCGCCGATCCCATTGTTCCCGGCACAACCGGCGACAGCCCACTACCAAAACCTGTCGCTAATAGATGCCAGGGATTACTCATCCGTAAACGACGCTTTGCCTTATCCATGTGCTTCCTCGGTAATAAAGTGATCGAACCCTTTTAGATCTAATTTAATCTCTTTATTATTGCTGTAATAACGAACTCCCTCCGATTCCGCCATAATCTGTCCAACACAGCTAAAACCAGCACCAGTATGCGCTAACGCAATTTCCAACGCACCACGATTCCTCTCCGGGACGGTAAAACACAACTCATAGTCCTCCCCACCACTCAAAGCCCACATCAAAGCTTGTTGCGGTTCAACGTACTGTTTCATTGCATCAGAGTAAGGAAGCGCATCCAGATTTATTCTGGCTCCACATCGGCTGGCTTTCAGAATGTGACCTAAATCGGAAATCAAACCATCAGACAAATCGATAGCTGATGTTGCCAAGCCACGTAGTGCTTGCCCTTGTAAAATACGAGGTTGCGGCCTGAGATGACGCTGAACCAACCAGTTGTGGGATATCGGATCAGAAATTTGTAGACGGTTTTGTAACAGAGCCAAACCCGCCGCACTATCACCCAACGATCCACTCACATAAATCCAATCACCATTTTTTGCGCTAGTACGCCGTAACGCCCTGCCTACGGGAACCAAACCATGAATCGTCAACGTCAGACTCATCGGACCGCGGGTAGTGTCACCACCAATAAGCTGCATACCATAATAACGCAACTGTTCAAACAGACTATCACTGAAACCACCCAGCCAGCGTTCATCCACTTCCGGTAATGTTAACGCCAATGAAAGCCAAGCAGGATCAGCGCCGACTGCGGCCAGATCGCTCAGATTCACAGCAAGAGATTTGTAAGCTAAATCTTCAGGGGAAATATCAGGTAAAAAATGTACGCCTGAAACCAAGGTATCCGTACTAACCGCCAATTGTTGTTTATCGGCTAGTGTCATCAGTGCACAATCATCACCAATACCTAGATTTACATCACGCCGGCTAATCTCCCGACGATCAAAATAACGCGCAATGAGGTCAAATTCGCCACATGCCATAATAGAATCCCAAAAAGTTACTGATGATCATGAACATAAGGCCGGTATCCCGGCCTTACAAATCATCGTCTACGGTGGGAAAAACCCGACAAGCAGTAGCTTATCTTTTTCTGCGTACTGCCGGGCCAGATTTATCCAGTACCCCGTTTACGAACTTATGGCTATCTTCAGCACCGAAGACTTTTGCCAATTCGATAGCTTCGTTAATAGCCACTTTATAAGGGACATCATCACGATAACTTAGTTCAAACATAGCAACACGCAAAATGGCTTTTTCTACCTGACCTAACTCTTCGAGCTGACGGGAAAGATAAGGGGCCATCAAAGCATCCAGCTTAGCCGCATTTACAGCTACTCCTGACAGCAATTCACGAAAATAGGTTACGTCAACACCAGTGACGTCCTGCTCCGACAGAAACTGTAATTCAACATCAGCAATGCTATTGCCAGATAATTGCCATGAATATATAGCCTGAACAGCGCACTCACGAGCACGACGACGAGCAGCAGGTTTCACAAGATTCCCCTTAATTAAAACTAAAATCAGCCTTTAATGGCATTAATTACATTGACCATTTCCAGTGCGGTTAATGCAGCTTCTGCACCTTTATTACCCGCTTTGGTTCCAGCGCGCTCAATCGCCTGTTCAATGCTTTCTGTGGTCAGAACACCAAACGCTACTGGAATTTCACTAGTCATCGCTACACTAGACAGACCAGAACTGCATTCACCAGCAACGTATTCAAAATGAGCGGTACCACCACGGATAACTGTACCTAGCGCGACAACAGCGTCATATTTTTGAGTTTCGACCAATGTCTTCACTGCCAATGGCAACTCGTAAGCACCAGGAACCCAGACAACAGTGATATTCTCTGAGGCAACCTGACCGATACGCTCAAGCGCATCCACCGCTCCGCCTAACAGACTGTCATTAATGAAGTTGTTAAAACGTGCAATGGCAATCGCCACACGAGCTTGTGGAGCTGCAACACCACCTTTGATTACGTTCATAGCCTTCCTTCCATCTGTTCATATCCGCAGGGGGGCGGATTCTATCATATTCTTTCGTTAGCTGCGCCTGCCGATTTAGCAACAGAGCATAAAAACAGGCAAACCAACCCACACTCACATATTCAGTCAGTATACAGGCCGCAGACGCAGACGAAGATCAGACCCCACCTGCTGTACATCAAAAATGTCAAATTCCGGCGCCTCTGCCAGATTTTTGAGTTCAGGAATAGTGAACAAACCACAAGCCGTATCACCTAGCACTTTTGGCGCAACATAAAGAACCAATTCATCCACCAACCCTAAAGTTAGCAATGCCCCCGCCAGCAATGCCCCACACTCAGTCCAGACTGTGTTGATCTGACGCTTACCCAACTGCATCATCAATGACACCAAATCTACCCCAATACCATGAGCAGGTAACAGTATCTGTTCTACATTTTCAGATAAGTCATGTTCATCTGCTTTAGTGCGAGCCAGCCAACAATAACCAGGCTGCTGTATGACCTGATGCTGAGGGCCAACACGATTCTGACTGTCAACAATAACACGTACCGGTTGACAAAGATTTTCCTCGGGATAAACCGCCTGGGTTTCTGCGTCCAATTCACGCCAACGAACTGTCAAGTGAGGATCATCAGCTAAAACCGTGCTACTGGAACTCAGAATCGCGCTACATTGAGCACGGAATTTTTGTACATCATCGCGAGCTTGAGGTGATGTAATCCATTTACTTTCGCCAGAAGCTAATGCCGTTCGGCCATCAAGAGAAGAAGCCATCTTCAACTGAATATATGGAAACCCGGTACGCATCCGCTTCAAAAACCCCCGGTTGAGAGATTCAGCTTCTTCCATCATCAGTCCATGTTCTACTGCAATACCAGCCTGTTGCAACTTATAAAGCCCCCTTCCTGCTACCTGTGGATTGGGATCCTGCATCGCCGCAACCACACGGCTAACGCCAGCTGCAATCAACGCATCGGCACAAGGCCGTGTTTTACCGTGATGGCTGCATGGTTCAAGCGTGACATAAACAGTTGCGCCTTTAGCTTTATCTCCGGCTATCCGTAAAGCGTGAACCTCCGCATGTGGCTCACCAGAACGTAAATGAAAACCTTCCCCAACAATTTGTCCATCACGCACAATTACACAACCAACGTTAGGATTAGGTGGCGTGGTAAAGCGCCCTTGACGCGCCAATTCCAAAGCGCGCGCCATATATTTTTTATCGTTATTCACTGGCTCAACCTTGTAATTTAGCAATCTCTTCGCCAAATTCACGAATATCTTCAAAGCTGCGATAGACAGAAGCAAAACGGATATAGGCGACTTTATCCAACTTCTTCAATTCATCCATGACCAGATTACCAATCATTTTGGATGGAACTTCCCGCTCACCGGTAGCACGTAACTGAGATTTAATATAGCTAATCGCCATTTCTACATCATCAGAACTGACCGGGCGCTTTTCCAGTGCTTTTTGCATACCACGGCGCAATTTTTCTTCATCGAACGGCTCTCGGATATCGTCACTTTTTATTACTCTAGGCATAACCAGCTCAGCCATTTCAAAAGTGGTGAATCGTTCATGACACTCAAGACACTGGCGCCGCCGGCGCACCTGCGAGCCATCCCCGACCAAACGAGAGTCAATCACTTTGGTATCAACAGCAGCACAAAATGGGCAATGCATATCGTTTCCTGATGGTTAATCCGAACTAAATTTACAGTTTATCCTTAATCTGAATAAAAAACACCCTGTCAGCCGGATACTCACAGGGTGTTTGAACAGCATCAAGGCAGAATAATTAAGGCAATAAAGATGGCTGATCAGCCCCTTCCTTCTCAACCTTTTGCTGGATCATGTGTTCACGCTTCATACCCAGTTTCAACGCTAAAGCGGAAGCAACATAGATAGAAGATACCGTACCGATAGAAACACCAATTAACATCGCTAGTGAGAAGCCCTTCAACATCGCGCCACCGAAAATATACAACATCAGCACCACCAGTAAAGTTGTTGCCGATGTCATGATTGTACGGCTCAATGTTTGCGTCAGAGAGACGTTCATAATTTCATACGACGTACCACGACGGATCTTACGGAAATTCTCACGGATACGGTCAGAAACCACGATACTGTCATTCAATGAGTAACCAATAACCGACATCAGCGATGCCACAATGGTCAGATCAATCTCGATATGGAACAATGACAGAACCCCTAGCGTGATGATGACATCATGGGCAAGCGCAAGAACCGCACCCAATGCTAAACGCCATTCAAAACGGAATCCAACATAAATCAAGATACAGATAAGCGCCGCCAGCAACGCCATTGCACCATCTTGGGCGAGCTCAGCCCCGACACTCGGCCCAACAATTTCAATACGATTGACACTCGCATCTTTATCAATGGTGTCATTAATGACTTTAATAACCTTTTTACCCAGCTCCTCATTAGCCGCACCCGTAACTGGTGGCATACGCACCATTACATCACGGCTACTACCGAAATTTTGCAACAGAGGATCTTCAAAACCCGCTTTTGCCAGGTTATCACGCATCTTATCCAAATCAGCAGATTGACTGAGTTTGATTTCGATTACCGTACCACCGGTAAAATCGAGTCCCCAGTTAAACCCGCGGGTTGCCATCACAAAAACAGAAGCTACCAACAGTAGCAACGAAATTCCGAAAGCAACGTTGTCCCAGCGCATAAAGTCATAGACTCTGCGACCATAGTTCAATTGTTCAACAGTATAATCCTGTGCCACAACGTGCTCCTTAAATTGACAGCTTCTTAATACGCTTACCGCCGTATAGCAGGTTGACGATCCCTCTAGTACCTACAATAGCGGTGAACATAGAAGTCGCGACACCAATTGACGTTGTTATCGCAAAGCCCTTAATTGACCCGGTACCAACAGCATAAAGAATGACCGCGGTAATCAACGTGGTCAAATTAGCATCAATAATACTGGAGAAAGCCCCTTTATAACCTTCATGTATCGCTTGTTGTACTGTCCGGCCATTACTCAACTCTTCCTTAATACGTTCGTTGATCAGCACGTTCGCATCAACCGCCACAGCCAGCGTTAGCACAATACCCGCGATCCCCGGCATGGTTAACGTCGCCCCTGGTAACAGAGACATGATACCAACAATCAGCACCAGGTTAGCCAACAACGCACTGCTCGCAATCACACCGAATTTGCGATAGTAAATCACCATAAACAGAATTGATGCAATTAAGCCCCACAGACAAGCTTCTAAGCCTTGTTCTATGTTTTGCAGACCAAGGGTTGGCCCAATGGTACGCTCTTCTACAATCTGAATCGGCGCAATCAGAGCACCCGCACGCAACAATAAGGATAACTGACGCGCTTCGGTTGCGTTGGAAAGACCCGTGATACGGAAATTGTTCCCCAAACGAGTCTGAATATTAGCAATGTTAATCACTTCTTCATGTTTAACTAACACCGCCCGACCATTAGCATCTTTCTTACCGCTGTCTTTATATTCCACAAACAATGTCGCCATTGGCTTACCAACATTGTCCTTGGTGAAATTAGACATCGCGGAGCCACCAGCACTGTCCAGTGAAATACTCACCTCTGGACTACCGTATTCATCGGTACCAGGGGTTGAATCTGTAATATGATCACCGGTCAGAATAACACGCTTATATAACACAACCGGATTACCATCACGGGTACTCTTCACCTCAGAATCACCTGGCACACGGCCTGATGTAGCTGCGGTAGAGTCAATACCGGTATTGACCAGACGGAATTCCAACGTCGCTGTCGCACCAAGAATCTCTTTTGCACGAGCAGTATCCTGAATACCCGGTAATTCAACCACGATACGGTCAGCGCCCTGACGCTGAACCAATGGTTCAGCCACACCCAGTTGATTAACACGATTACGTAGAATGGTAATGTTCTGCTGCACCGCATAAGATCGGGCTTCGCGCTGACGTTCATCACTCATCACCGCTTTCAGAGTATTATTGCTTCCAATACTGAAAACTAAATCACGGTGGCGGCCAGTAAGATAGTTTTCCGCCTCAGACCGCGCTTTTTCATCACGGAAGCGGATTTCTACACCGTAATTATCAATTTTACGGGCAGTGGAATAAGGAATGCCTTTTTCACGCAAATCAGTGCGCAAGCCATCAATATTCTGCTCTTGCAGTTTGCCTAATGCGGTTTCCATATCCACTTCCATCAGGAAGTGCACCCCACCTCGCAGATCAAGGCCTAGTTTCATTGGTTCGGCACCAACCTTACTTAACCAAGTTGGTGTTGCTGGTGCTAGGTTCAATGCCACCACGTACTGATCGCCTAATGTGGACATCAATACTTCACGGGCACGAAGCTGAATATCGGAATTATTGAAACGAGCAAGAATCGCACCATTTTCCAGCGCAATAGATTTACTCGCGATTTGATTTTTTTCTAAAACATTATGGACTTGGACCAGCGTTTGCTCACTGGCGGCAATGCCTCGCGCGCCAGTGATTTGTACAGCCGGATCCTCACCATAAAGGTTGGGAAGTGCATAAAGCAAACCGATGAGGATCGCAGCGATCAGCATCAGATACTTCCACAAAGGATAACGGTTTAGCACGGCAGTTCCCTTCGGGAAAATCAGAAATTACAGAGCCTTCATTGTACCTTTCGGTAAAACGGCAGCGACGAAATCACGTTTAATGGTTACTTCAGTAGTGTCATTCAGTGCTACAACGATATAACCCGTGTCAGAAACTTTAGTGACACGACCAATCAAACCACCATTGGTCATCACCTCATCACCTTTGGAAATAGAATCCATCAGCTTTCTGTGTTCTTTAGTACGTTTCTGTTGTGGACGCAGGATCATGAAATAGAAGATCAAGCCGAAAACAACCAGCATGATGATCAAAGAATATGGGCTTCCCTGAGCCGGTGCGCCAGCAGATGCTGCTGCTTCAGAAATAATACTCATTAAACTTCCCTCATTGTTATCAAATTCAATAGTAATCAAAAACCAGCCGCAATATGCTATACACACTGAAACCAGTCAATCACTACTTAAGTCAAATACTTAATGCCGGAACGGGTTTACCAATCCGTTGATAAAAATCTTCAACAAACTGTTCAAGATTACCTTCCTCGATGGCTTGACGGATCTTAGCCATCAGGCGCTGATAATACCGCAAATTATGGATAGTATTCAGCCTTGCACCGAGAATTTCGTTACAACGGTCAAGATGATGCAAATATGCCCGACTATAATTTCGGCAAGTATAACAGTCACACTGCTCATCCAGTGGAGAAGTATCCTCTTTATGTTTGGCATTACGGATTTTAATCACACCATCGGTCACAAAAAGATGACCATTACGGGCATTACGGGTTGGCATCACACAATCGAACATATCAATGCCGCGACGACCCCCCTCCACCAAATCCTCTGGTTTTCCTACCCCCATCAGATAACGCGGTTTGTCTTGCGGGATTTGCGGACAGACATGTTCAAGAATGCGGTGCATATCCTCTTTAGGCTCCCCTACCGCCAGACCACCTACAGCGTATCCATCAAAACCAATCTCTACCAGACCTTTTACTGAGATGTCACGTAAATCTTCATAAATGCTTCCCTGAATAATACCAAACAAAGCGTTTTTATTCTGTAGCTCATCAAAACGCTTGCGACTACGGGCAGCCCAACGTAAGGACATCTCCATCGAACGTTTCGCATAATCCCAATCAGCAGGATATGGCGTACATTCATCAAAAATCATGACAATATCAGAACCCAAGTCATACTGGATTTCCATCGATTTTTCTGGGCTGAGGAAAACCGGCGTACCATTAATTGGGTTACGGAAATGTACCCCTTCCTCTTTGATTTTACGCATTGCGCCAAGGCTGAATACCTGAAAACCGCCTGAATCCGTCAAGATTGGACCATGCCACTGCATAAATCCATGCAAATCACCATGAAGCTTCATGATTTCCTGCCCTGGGCGTAGCCACAGATGGAAAGTATTGCCAAGCAGGATCTGCGCACCGGTTTCTTTCACTTCTTCCGGTGTCATTCCTTTTACTGTGCCATAAGTCCCAACTGGCATAAATGCTGGCGTTTCTACCACGCCACGCTCAAAAATCAGACGACCACGACGGGCTTGACCGTCGGTAGTTTGTAATTCAAATTTCACTTAACCTCCAAGCATCAGATAAACAGTCCGATGCTGTTGTTTAAAACCAGACAAAGTTGAAATTTACCGTTGAGCTGAGATATTCACATAACCCTATTTTCAACAAATTCAACAATATATTCCAGTCAATGCCATAATTATTACATTAAGAAATCTTTTCCTTGCAAGCGAAGGGATTACGACGAATAAACATAGCATCACCATAACTAAAGAAACGATATTTTTCTGCAACTGCCTCTTTATAAGCATTCATCGTATTTTTATAACCCGCAAACGCAGAAACCAGCATAATAAGTGTCGATTCCGGTAAATGGAAATTAGTAATCAACGCGTCCACAACCTGATATTCAAAACCCGGATAGATAAAAATTTGCGTGTCATTAAAAAATGGCGCAATTAACCCATCCTGACAGGCTTTTGCGGCACTTTCCAGCGATCGAACTGACGTTGTGCCAACGGCAACAACTTTATTACCTCGCGCCTTACATGCCAGCACAGCATCAACCACATCCTGTGGCACTTCTGCATACTCAGCATGCATAATATGGTCTTCAATGGTCTCCACCCGCACAGGCTGGAAAGTACCCGCACCAACATGCAATGTCACAAAAACCATTTCCACGCCCTTTTTACGCAGCGCTTCCAATAATGGCTCATCAAAATGAAGACCGGCCGTTGGTGCAGCTACCGCCCCGGGCCGTTCGCTGTATACAGTTTGGTACAACTCACGGTCTGCCTCTTCATCAGGACGATTAATATAAGGCGGCAAAGGCATATGACCTATGTCATCCAAAATGGACAACACATCACGTTCATCATCAAAACGTATTTCGAACAAGGTATCATGGCGGGCCAACATGGTTGCTTTAAGACTTTCATTGTCACCCAATAACAATTCAGTCCCCACTTTTGGCGCTTTGGAAGCACGCACATGTGCAAGTACCCGCTTATCATCCAGCACCCTTTCAACCAGCACTTCCAACTTACCGCCCGTGGCTTTTCGGCCGAAAATACGCGCAGGTATGACGCGGGTATTATTGAAAACCAGCAAATCTCCGGCATTCAGCTTATCGAGAACATCCGTAAAAATACCATGCGTTAATTTCCCCGTTTCACCATCAAGCGAGAGCAAACGGCAGCCACTGCGTTGCGGTTGAGGGTAATGAGCAATCATTTCGTCAGGAAGTTCAAAAGTAAAATCGGAGACACGCATTATATTTAATCATTCAGAAAAACAGGCGGACTAGTCTAGTGCCGCGGCCCTAAGGGTGCAACAAATAAGCACATAACTTCGCGGATTTATATTATAATCACCAAATGAATTTTCTCGCTCACCTTCATTTAGCTACTCTGGCTGACAGCTCCCTACTAGGAAATCTGATGGCAGATTTTGTGCGCGGTAATCCAGAGGGACAATACAGCGCTGATGTGGTTGCAGGTATTCGTATGCATCGGCGTGTTGATGTATTAACAGATACCCATCCATTGGTTATTCAAGCCCGTCACTTATTCAGCGCTCCATATCGACGGGTTGCACCGATCACTTTAGATATTATCTGGGATCACTTCCTCTCCTTGAATTGGGATAAACTGGTTCCCACCTACTCATTACCGGCATTTATTCACCATGCTCGCAACCAGATTGAACCTCATCTTTATTACACTCCCGAAAAATTTCAGGAACTGAATGAGTTTTTATGGCCGCAAAACTGGCTGATCCGTTATGCAGATCTTGCATTTATCGCAGATGTATTAAAAGGCATGGCCCGAAGACATCCCAGATTATCGGATTTATCTGGATCATTTCAGGATATAGAACAACATTACGCTGACTTTGAAGCACTATTCTGGCAATTTTATCCTTATATGATGGAAAAAGCGGAAAATAAGGATTTTTATTGTTCGCCTCAATAAGCGTTATTATTACAACTATGCTTGTGAATAAATCGTAAATGCGGATAGAAAGAAATCATTCAGGCAATACGGCACTTTCGCATGTTTAATGATTTTTTCATCCTTGATATCCGGTGGTACAGTCAGAATTCCTTTTTCCCAGCGTGCCAGCCATTTGGCTGGAATAAGATGAATAGTAGGAAATTATTTTTTAACGCTAGCTTTCATTCGGAAAGATCTTCATCAGGGGGACCCAGGCGATCCAATTCGGCCAGAATCAACGGAATTTGAGCTTCTAAGTCGGCGGGTTTTATCTTTACTCCACCAAATAAGCGGCTCACGGCGTTTATAGTCCACCTTACTGACCGCCTCTTTGCCGTTTAATAAAAATTTCACCATAAAGGCTACTGCCAGCGCTTTATCATTGCCACTTCTTAAAAAAGTAAAAGAATAACTGCTGACACTAGTGACTGCTCCCCGCCGTAAAAAACGGCGAGGCTTCCCACTTCTCAGGCCGCAACCGTCTTTATGACGGATTTACGGAGGTTCTTGCTAAGGATGTCATAGATACACCGCGGCTACTCTCAATTATTCAAAAAAGTTCATACAACCAAAATCCTCTATCTTATTAAGGTAAAGAAAATAAAAATAAAGTATTAATAGGTAAAATCTATTGCAAAGATTAGTATTTTATCCTTTATTGGTGTACGCTAATTCTTTATTATATATCCAATTTTTACATAAACCTCGTAAAACTACAGGAGTAACTCATGGTTCTGGTAACTCGTCAAGCCCCTGACTTTACAGCAGCAGCAGTCCTCGGCAACGGCGAAATAGTTGGGAATTTCAACCTGAAAAAACACCTGAACGGTAAACCTGCCGTTATCTTTTTCTGGCCGATGGACTTTACTTTCGTATGCCCTTCTGAGCTGATCGCATTTGACCACCGCTACGAAGAGTTCAAAAAGCGCGGTGTTGAAGTTATAGGTGTTTCTTTTGATTCTGAATTCGTCCACAACGCATGGCGTAAAACTCCTGTCGATCAAGGTGGTATTGGCGAAGTTAAATATGCAATGGTTGCTGATACTAAACGCGAGATTCAAAAATCCTACGGCATTGAGCACCCAGAAGCGGGTGTCGCTCTGCGCGGCTCTTTCCTGATCGACAAAAACGGCGTAGTTCGTCATCAAGTCGTTAACGATCTGCCTCTGGGCCGTAACATTGACGAAATGCTGCGTATGGTTGACGCACTGCAATTCCATGAAGAGCACGGCGATGTCTGCCCTGCACAATGGGAAAAAGGTAAAGAGGGCATGAGTGCTTCTCCAGATGGCGTAGCTAAATACCTATCTCAAAACGCTGCTAAACTATAACCTTAGATATTACCCATAATTAGGCCAGCCGATTATTCCGGCTGGTTTTTTTTCACTGAAATTCCTCGTTTTGCCACCTTGCGCACAAAAACCCCCTATTCCCGATAACTATCACCACTTACAATTAAATTTACAATTGTTTAACATTAAAATCCGTGTAAATAAAACAAGTCATTACACCGACAAAAATAACCTCGCCAAAAGACAGGAGCTTACAATATGTTGAAAACATGGAAAACACCGCTGGCAATAATATCCCTGCTCGTCTCGTCCCACCTTTATGCCGCTTCGGAACCGGCTGTTGAAGCCAAAAATGGTATGGTCGTTTCAGCCCAACATCTTGCTTCACAAGTTGGTGTGGATATCCTCAAAATGGGTGGAAATGCGGTTGATGCAGCGGTTGCTGTTGGCTATGCCCAAGCCGTTGTCAATCCATGTTGTGGCAATATCGGTGGTGGTGGCTTTATGACAATTCATTTAGCCGATGGTACCGATACTTTTATTAACTTCCGCGAAACCGCGCCAAGTGCAGCAAGTGCCGATATGTATCTGGATAAAGAAGGTAATGTTATTAAAGGAGCCAGTTTATATGGCTACCGAGCGGCCGGTGTGCCCGGAACCGTGATGGGGTTAGACAGCACCCTAAAAAAATATGGCAAATTGAGCCGTGAACAAGTCATGGCACCTGCAATTAAGCTGGCACGAGAAGGCTTTATACTGACCCGTGCAGATACCGATATTCTGGACACCACAATCAAGCGTTTCCGCAAAGATCCAGAAGCAGCTCGTATCTTCCTACGCAAAGATGGCTCTCCTTATCAACCGGGAGATAGATTAATACAAACCGATCTGGCAAATACGTTAGAGTTAATTGCTAAAAAAGGGCAAGAAGCTTTTTATCACGGAAATATTCCTAAACTGGTCGCCGAAGCCGCTAAAAAATCCGGCGGCATTATTACCGAAGCCGATTTTGCCAATTATAAAATTTCAGAAACAACCCCCGTCACCTGTCACTATCGCGGTTATAAATTTATCTCTTCCCCGCCACCGAGTTCAGGCGGAGTAACCATGTGTGAAATTCTGAATATTTTGGAAGGTTATAACCTCAAAGAAATGGGATTCAACTCGGCTAATTATATTCACACATTGACAGAAGCCATGCGCCATGCCTACATGGACAGAAATACTTACCTTGGTGATCCAGAATTTATTAAAAATCCAATCGATCGCTTACTGAGTAAACACTATGCTGAATCTTTACGTAAAAAAATAGAACCAGGTAAAGCAACATTATCGGAGAATGTTCAGCCGGGTATTGGACCCCACGAGAAACCAGAAACCACACACTACTCCATTGTCGACAAAGAAGGTAATGCAGTTTCAACTACCTATACTATCAATGGACTTTTTGGTGCTGTCGTCATCGCCCCCGGAACAGGTTTCTTCCTCAATGATGAGATGGATGATTTCACCACTAAAATTGGTGAAAAGAATCTTTATGGTCTCGTTCAAGGTGCGACTAACTCTATTGCCCCCGGTAAGCGCCCATTATCCTCAATGAGCCCGACACTTGTCACAAAAGACAATAAGACATTCCTTGTTCTGGGCTCACCCGGCGGCTCCCGTATTATCTCTATTACCCTGCAAACCGCCTTAAACATTATTGATCACGGTATGTCTCCTCAAGAAGCGGTCAATAGCCCCCGTATTCATCACCAATGGTTACCCGATGAAGTTTATTATGAACAACGTGGTATTTCTAAAGACTCGTTGAATTTACTAGAAAAAATGGGATATAAAATGGTGGAGCAGATACCATGGGGCGCTGCTGAAGTGATTATGGTTGGTTTACCTAAAACCGCTGACGCTGCTGCTAATTCTTCCGGCAATGATGCAGCCGTATCTGGTCAAGTGCGTGAAAACCATTTTTATGGCGCCAATGATGTCCGACGCCCGGCCGGTGCAGCCATTGGTTACTAATGACCAACAACTAAAAAAATAGCTAATCTGTGTAGGCAATATCGGGATGGGATATCCTTTTTTCAGGAACCCCATCCCATACTCTCCCTGAACATCTGACGATGGCAAACAGTCAGAGAAACAAACATCATCACTGATGCATTTGAGTCTCGCGGGTACCAGAGCGCCCTAAAACGCGGTCATAAATACCAGCCACAACTAAAACCAACAGGGATGGTGCTAACCAAGCCAACCCTTGATCCGCCAGTGGTAAACGTGTTGCCCAATTTGGCAACAAATAAACCAGTGCTTCAGATGACTTAATCGCATCCAAAATACCAAACATCAGACTAATTAACATTACCGGAGCTAAAATACGGGTAAAATTGTGCCACCAGCACAGCGTAAAACTCAACACAATCAGAACGATACAAGGTGGATAAATAGCTGTCAGTACCGGTATAGAAATCTTAATCAAATGACTCAAACCAAGGTTAGAAGTCAACATGGAGAATCCTCCAAGGATCAAAACCAGTGAACGATAAGACAGGGGCAGATAACGGCTAAAAAACTCAGCACATGCACAAGTTAATCCAACCGCAGTCACCATACAGGCGACAAAAATCAACACAGCCAGGAAAATACTGCCGACACCACCAAAAGTATGATGAACATAGGCATGCAAAATGACCGCACCATTTTCTGCATGAGGCACTAACGATCCACTACCAGCGCCTAATTTGAACAGCGATAGATAAACCAGTATCAGACCAAAGCCGGCAATAAAACCTGCCCACATCGCATAACGGGTCAATAATGAAGATGCGGCAACGCCTCTTGAACGCGCTGCGTTAACGATGACAATCCCAAAAACCATCGCACCCAGCGTATCCATTGTCAGGTAACCATTGACGAAACCACTGGAGAATGGGATTTGCTGATAAACATCAATCGCTGGAATTGAATCACCGGCAGGCCAAAGTAAAGCAGCAACACCAAGTATACCTAGCGCCAACATCTTGATAGGCGCTAACACATGCCCGACAGTATCAAGCAAACGGCCTGGGTAAAGAGAAACAGCAATTACCAACACAAAATAAATAAGACTGTAGATAAACAGGGGTAACTCACCGTTACTGGTAAGCGGGGCAATGCCTACTTCAAAAGAGACAGTTGCGGTCCGTGGGATAGCGAATAAAGGACCAACAGCCAAATAACACACTGTCGCAAGCAGCAAACCAGCAACTCTACCAATAGGTGAACTCAGCTCTTCAATACCACCGCCAACTTTTGCCAATGCGATGATTGTAATGACGGGTAAACCAACCGCCGTCGCTAGAAAGCCTAATGCTGCTAGCCAAACATATTCACCTGATTGTAACCCCACCATAGGGGGAAAAATAATATTTCCCGCCCCGACAAACAGAGCAAAAGTCATAAACCCTAATGCCCAAATATCCTTAGATGATAAACGATGTGTCATAATGATTATTAATGTTTTGTTACCATATTTAATGGCCTGAATAATATAAATATCATCAATAGTTAAGCCCATATTGACAATATTGAACCCTAATTTAACGATTTATTATCAAAATAATATTCACCAGGTATCTGTTGAAGACAGATTATAGTGGTCATGATAGATAGAATCGCCAACAACTGCCCACAAGTAAAACTTTTATAGCGCCAGAAGGCAATAGATAAACCAGAATGCAGAAGTATATGCCGCACTCTTTTTCAAAACTAGTGATTGCTGTTAGCTATCATTGAATAAACACTATATGATTTGCGTTTTTTTTAACCTGAAAAAATAATAATCAATTACGAAGATTAATTATTACTGTTAATCAAACTATTCCTATCTCTTCTGCTGGTTATTTTGACAGGTACAATCAATCCTGCCGGTAAAGTAAAACTAAAGATCGTTCCTTTGCCTATTTCGCTGGAAACTTTAAGATGAGAATGGTGATGATGTAAGGCATGTTTAACAATCGCAAGACCGAGACCACTTCCTCCAGTTTGTCTGGAACGCGCTTTATCTACTCGATAAAAACGTTCGGTCAAACGAGGTAGATGTTCAGCGCTGATACCTTGCCCATTATCTTTCACTGTAAATTCAGCACCATGGGAATTCTTTTTCCAACTGACATCAATTTGAGTCCCTTTAGGAGTATGGTTAACCGCGTTATAAACCAAATTCGACATTGCACTGCGAAGCAGCTCTTCATTACCGAACACTTTTAAGCCTTCACCAATATCAAAATTAATCTTATAACATTCACTACCTAGCGCAGTGGCTTCCTGACGCAATACTTTAAGCATCAAAGGCACATCAACGACTTCATTATTCATATCAATTTGGGGAGCGACTTCAATTTTAGACAGTTGCAACAATTGTTTCACCAAACCGTCCAGCCTCCGGGTTTGCTCCTGCATCGTATTCAGCGCTTTCTTATTTAGCGAACTATCCTCTGCCTGATCCTGCATCACTTCCAAATAACCCTGCAAGACGGTTAGAGGGGTACGCATTTCATGACTAACATTGGCAAAAAAGTCACGACGGGCATTTTCCAATGTTCGCTTCTGAGTCACATCTCTGGCAACCATTAAGAATTGCCCCTCAGAATAAGGCATCACCCGGAACTCAACAGCGAACCCATTATTTAATTCAATGGATAAAGGGCGCGAAAAATCCCTGGAAAGGATATATCGGCTAAAATCAGGGTAGCGAAGTAAATTAAAAATATGCTGTCCGTTGTCTTCAGGCCAACGAAAACCGAGTAAATGTTGTGCTAAACGATTACACCAGAAAATATTACCTTCCGTTGTCATCATCACAATAGCATCGGGTAATGATTCCGCCCCGCTACGAAACCGTTTGATCAACAGCGCCAGCTCACGACGCCGCTTTCGATTCCGTTGCTGCATCTGGTGAATACCATAGAAAATTGGCTCCCACCCTCCTCTCCCCGACGGTGGCAACATACTGCGATCCAACCATAGCCAATTCGAAAGTTTCAGCAAGTTATAACCATGCCATATCAGCACCAAAAATACCGAAACAAATAAACACCAGGACAAATGACCAATAAATATCGACAGAATTACCGCAGGCAAACAAAAGAGAAACAGTTCTGAAACCAGTTTTTTCCAAGATAAACGTTCTAACACATTAGATTCTCCGGTGCGTAGACTTAGTAACGGGTAGAAAAACGATAGCCCGTACCACGAACGGTCTGCACCATTTTATCATGGCCGCCAATCTCTAATACTTTACGTAAACGGCGAATATGAACATCAACAGTTCTATCTTCAACATAAACATTTGCTCCCCAAACATAATTAAGCAACTGTTCACGGCTATAGACTCGCTCAGGGTGAGTCATAAAAAAGTGCAGTAATTTAAATTCCGTCGGCCCCATATCCAGTGCTTTATCCTGGCTGGTCACCCGATGGGACGTTGAATCCAAAACCAAACCATCCATTTCAATGATATCTTCCATGACCATCGGTGAAATACGCCGTAATACCGCTTTAACTCTGGCAACCAGCTCTTTAGGAGAGAAAGGCTTAGTGATATAGTCATCTGCCCCAACTTCGAGGCCACGCACCCGATCTTCCTCTTCACCACGGGCAGTCAACATCATCACCGGAATATCGCGAATATTATTATTCCGTTTCATCTGCTTAATTATCTGCAAACCAGAACCACCGGGGAGCATCCAATCCAATAACACTAAATCAGGATATGGTTCAGATAAACATGCCAACGCAGAATCATAATCCTCTGCTTCTACCGGCTGATACCCGTTTTTTTCCAGAACAAAACAGACCATCTCACGAATCGGAGCTTCATCTTCAACTACCAGAATACGTCTTGCCATGATTAATCCCGTTAATATATTGAGATAAACGCTACTTAGTTTGAAAAAGCATTATGCGTCAGTTTTATGACAAATTTATGAAATCCTGCCTTGGTTATCCTCTATCTGCAATCGATTTCGCAATAATTAATTTAACAATTGTCATATTTCATAATGAATGCGAAGCCGCTCGAAGATATATTCACGAAATCAGATTTAAAAGCGACATCCAGAATATAGCGATTATAATCATGCTTCACTTTAACCAATGACGGCGAAAATATGCGTATTATTCACACTTCGGACTGGCATCTTGGCCAATATTTTTTTACAAAAAGCCGGGCTGCTGAACATCAACATTTTCTGCGCTGGCTGATTAAACAGATTGAACATTATCAGGTCGATGCATTAATTGTTGCCGGAGATGTATTTGACACGGGCTCACCGCCTAGCTATGCCCGTGAACTATATAATCGCTTTGTCGTTGAACTACAACCGACCGGCTGTCAGTTAATTAGCCTTGGTGGTAACCATGATTCAGTAGCAACATTAAATGAATCAAAAGAACTCCTTTCCTGCCTAAATACCACCGTTATTGCTCACGCAGAAAAAGATCAACAAAAACAGATAAAAGTACTCACCACCAAACAAGGCAATACCGGTGCAATTCTTTGTGCAGTCCCTTTTCTGCGGCCAAGAGATATTATGATCAGCCAGGCTGGTCAGTCAGGAGAACAAAAACAACTCGTATTACAAGAAGCTATTGCAGAACACTATCATCGACTCTATCAGCGAGCATGTGAATTACGTGATGAATTGAATTTGCCCTTACCTATCATTGCTACCGGGCATCTGACGACCGTTGGCGCCACTGTTACAGATTCGGTGCGGGATATTTATATTGGTACATTGGATGCCTTCCCGGCGCAAGCTTTCCCGCCGGTAGACTATATTGCGCTTGGGCATATTCACCGGCCACAAATAGTGGCTAAATCTGAACATATTCGCTACAGCGGCTCCCCTATTCCTCTTAGTTTCGATGAAGTCGGGCAAGAGAAAAGTGTTTGTTTGGTGGAATTTATTCAAGACAAACTGGAATCCATCAAGCTTTTATCCATTCCGCAATATCAGCCCATGCAACTAATCAAGGGTAACCTGCAACACATTGAACAACAGTTGCAAACTTTTAATAACTATCAAGGAGAACAACCCGTCTGGCTGGATATTGAAGTTGCAACCCAAGATTACCTCCATGATATCCAGAAAAGGATTCGATCAATGGTTGCAGAGCTTCCTGTCGAAGTCATTCTGCTACGACGTAGTAAAACACAGCAACAAAATAGGCTAGCACAAGAAGACAGAGAAACTTTGACAGAACTTAGCGTTAACGAAGTTTTTGCCCGACGGCTTGCACAATCAGCACTCGAAGATGAAGAACATAAAAAACGTCTGACCACCCTTTTCGAACAAACACTGAACGATATCTATCAGGCTAAAAACAAGGAGGAGCAGGCATGAAGATTTTGAGTCTACGGCTAAAAAACATCAATTCATTACAAGGTGAATGGAAAATTGATTTCACAGCAGAACCGTTTGCCAGCAGTGGTTTGTTCGCCATAACCGGTCCTACCGGCGCGGGTAAAACCACCTTATTGGATGCGATCTGCCTTGCGCTTTATCACGAAACCCCACGCTTGACGATTTCTACCTCACAAAATGAGCTGATGACCCGACACACTGCGGAATCATTGGCTGAAGTGGAGTTTGAAATGAAAGGTGTCGCTTATCGTGCTTTCTGGAGCCAACGGCGAGCGCGTAATCAACCCAATGGCAATCTGCAAGCCCCTAAAGTGGAACTCGCCCTTAGCAGCAGTGGTAAAATTCTGGCCGATAAAATCCAGGACAAGAAAGAAAAAATCATTGAAATTACTGGATTAGATTACGGCCGTTTCACCAAATCCATATTGCTATCCCAAGGAGATTTCGCTGCTTTCCTCAATGCTCAGCCAAACGAACGGGCTGATTTATTGGAAGAGTTAACCGGCACTGAAATTTACGGAATTTTATCCCAACAAATTTACCAACAACATAAACAAGCACAGTCAGAGCTGGATATTCTGCAAGTCAAAGCGTCCGCCATTGATTTGCTAACGGCAGAGCAGTATCAACAACATCTGGAACAACAGCAACAACTCACCCATGCAGAATCACAACTCAATCAGCAGATAAAAACATTACAACATTCGGCACAATGGCTGACACAAGCGGAAGAACTTGAGCAACTTGTTACTGAAAACAACGCTTCCCTACAGCAGGCAGAAAAAGCGCTTACTCATGCAGAGCCGCAACTGCAAAAACTGGCTAGCAGTGAACCCGCAGAAACACTGCGCCCATTGTTGGATGATAAAAACCGAACGCAATATGAACATCAGAGAATCAGCAAACAGTTGGCGGAGATGCGTCAGCAACTTCATCAACAACAACAGACGCTCACGCCGATACAGCAAAAGGTGACTCATGCAGATTCTGCCAGAGCAGAGTATCAACAACACCGGCAACAACAAGAAAAGCTGATAACAGAACAGGTGATTCCATTAGATCATCAAATTGCGGTACAGATTAAAGAGCTCAATCTTACTCAGCAACAAATCAACGAGCAGAAAACCGCGCTTGAAAACCGTTGTCAACAATATGACACAGCAAATCAGCGCGCCCTATCATTCACCAATCAAAGAAAACAACTGGAAAATTATTTCGAGCAACAACCTTATCATCAATATTTCGGCGAAAAACTGGCTTTTTGGCAACACCAATTCTCTTGGCGGCAAGAACACCAACAACAAATTGATCACCAAACGCAAAAAGTTGGCAAGCTCACTGCCGAAATCACGCAACTTAACAATAACCTGAACAAACAAAGGGAAGACTTAAAACAACAAATTGAAAATAACCAACCGCTGGAATTGGCATTTGAGCAGGCCAAGCAACAATTTTCTACTCTGCAAAAACAATATTCGCCAGAGAAATTAAAAAAACAATTAACTCAATATCAGGAACAGCTACCGCTGCAACATAAACTGGAGATCCTGTCGCCGCAAATCTTGCAATTACAAGCCGCTATTGCCAGCCATCATATTCGCTTACAACAACCGAAAAAATTATTAAAGGAACTTCCTGTTCAAATTGAATCCATCGATAAACAACTCTCAGACAAACAGCAACATTTAGCCGATCTTACTCAACGTATTCAGTTAGAACAAAAGATTGTCAGTCTGGAAAAAGAGCGGGCACAGCTCAAGGAAGGTTCTCCTTGCCCACTATGCGGTGCTGAACATCATCCTGCAATTCAGGATTATCAAAATATTGAACTGCCAAAATCAGAACAACGGTTAAAAGATTTACGCCAGCAATTTGAAGCGCTGCAAGCCACCAAAATATCATTGGTTAATAAAAAAGAGTTCCAACAGCAACAATACGACCATATTTTGCAAGAAATTGCTGATGCTGAACCACGATTGAATATATTAACGCAACAATGGCAGGAAACCTGCGCAATATTACAGATCGAAATTTCTCTTTCGGATAAACCCGCTCTTGAACTATTTGTGCAACAAAACCAATCTGCTTATCAGCTTTGCCAGACTCAATTAACCGAACTTGAACTAACAGAAAAAACGTACCAAAAAACAGAAAAAACACTGACTGTTCATCAAGAACGCATTAAAGAAATTGAACGAAATATTGAACTGAGTAAACATCAACACAATGTACTGAAAAAACACTTATCTGAATTGCAGCCAGAGATACAACAACAGCAGTGTAAACTAACTGATGTCATCGAAAAAATGACGTCAGAATTACAGCAATATAATTTATCCCTGCCAATGCTGAATGATACTGAAAACTGGCTGCAACAACGTAGAGAGGAGTGGCAGATATATCAAAACTGTCATGAAAACTGGCAACAGATCCAAAAAGAAGAAGCGGTCATTCAAAATCAGATTGAATCATTGCATAAACAGAAAGAAGAATATGTATGCCGTTTAAATGGGCTTAATCAAACAGCACAGCAGCAGAAACAGCAACTCGCAGAAGCACAACAACAGCGCCAACAACTATTTGGTAAGCAATCTGTTACGGACATCACTCAGGCATTACAACAACAATCTCAACAACTGGAAGAAGCGTACAAACAGTCACAATCACATCTGCAACAGGCACAATCCAATATTAGCCAACTGACCGGCGCCATTAATGAGACAGAAAAAAACTACAACCAGTCTGAGCAACAAAAACAGCAGGCAGAACAAAACTTCAATGCTGCATTAGCAAAGAGCCCATTTGCCGATCAGCATGCCGTTGAATCGGCGCTATTATCGCAAGAGCAACGTAAGGAATTGCAACAACTCAAAGAACAGCTTGAACAACAACAGATACAAGCCAACGCCCTATGTCAGAAAGCAGCAGAAACTCTGCAACAACATCGGAAAAATCGCCCTGAGTTACTTAATCAATATACAAAATCACAACTGACCGAACAGTTGGAAAACATTACTGATGAGCTAAAAAGAAACACCTTACAACAAGGAGAGCTGAAAAACCTGCTTGGTAATGATGCAATACGCCGTCAACAGCAAAAATCCTTATTGGAAGAGATCAGCCATTGCCAACAAAATTATGATGACTGGAGTTATCTTAATAATCTGATTGGTTCGGCTGATGGCGCTAAATTCCGTCGCTTTGCTCAAGGATTAACACTGGATCATTTGGTTCATCTCGCCAATCAACGGCTGAAAAAATTGCACGGACGCTACGATTTGCAACGTAAAAACAGTGATGGTCTTGAACTACAAGTGATTGATACCTGGCAAGCCGATGCTATTCGTGATACCAAAACGCTTTCCGGTGGCGAAAGTTTTCTGGTCAGCCTCGCCTTGGCTTTAGCGCTATCTGATTTAGTCAGCAATAAAACCAGTATTGACTCACTGTTCTTGGATGAAGGCTTTGGCACACTTGATCCAGAAACCCTTGATATTGCTCTTGATGCACTGGATCATTTAAATGCTTCCGGTAAAACCATTGGAGTCATCAGCCACATCGAAGCCATGAAAGAGCGGATACCCGTGCAAATTAAAGTGAAAAAAATTAATGGGCTTGGGATAAGTAAACTCTCACCTGAGTTTCGTTATGGTAAACAATAGCGGAAAACAATAAAAAGTATTCCCAAAGTGAACTGAATGCCGTTATTTTTTCCTTAAAAGGATACTCCCGCCAGCATAAAGGCGGGAAGGAAATTTCGACAAGGCATTACCCTTGCTGGTTTTGAATGTACTGCGTGACTTGCTCTCGCCAACATACATCAAGAAACAAGAACGCCCAACGAAATGACAATTCTTCGAGCTGTTTGCTATCCCTCTTTCCCCTAATATTAAAAACGCGTTTTACTCACAATTAGCATTCAGGAGGGAGAAGTCCACAGGTTTTGTTAAAGACGATGGTTTTAACCAAGTTTAACAGCTTAATAACTCACAAGCCGTTGACAACCCTTTTTAAAAAATAAAGTTTCTTTCATCATATATACCCTATGGATTTCAAGATGCATCGCGACGGCAAGGGAGCGAATCCCCGGGAGCATAGATAACGATGTGACCGGTGTGAGTGAGTGCAGCCAACAAAGAGGCAACTTGAAAGATGACGGGTATATTACCCGCCTTCACAAATCACCAAGAATAAAAGCAATGGTACAAGAATTACAAAAGTTGGGTGTCAACATTCAGCCTTTGATTATAAATGGTGTTTATGATGGTTTTGAAATTCATGGAGCACCATCCTATTCAGGAAATTGCAGGCTTTCCAGTTGGGGGGATCATCGTATTTTTATGTCCTTATTTGTAGCATCATTACGTTGCCAACAAGCTAATTTTATTGATGGTTATGAAGATGTTCATTGTTCATTCCCTTCTTTCTTTAAAGAATTTGAGCAACTTGGTATTACGTTCGAAGAAATGATTTTCCAATCAGAATCGGTTTATTAATTTAGATAAGGTTATCAATATGAATGTCAAGGAAAAAATACACGAAATGGGCTATGTTGTAATACCTGAAGCAATAGAAAAAGAAGAAATTGAAATTATCAGGGATTTTTATACAGAAACATCAAAAATAAATAATCTTTCTACTCTTTTGCCAACAGATATATTAAAAAACACTGAAGTATTTCATGCTATTTTGGATGATAAATCAGTTACAGTTATCAAGGAAATTTTTAGGAAATCTTTTTCTTTATTTCCTAATTTTACTATTCGGGAGAGTGTTTATATCCCTTGGCACAATGATGCGTATTTTTTATCGAATGAGGTAATCAATCCAGATGCACCATTACAATTTATGCAATGTGCTATATATTTGTAGGATAATGATCCTGATTATGGAGGAGGAATAACATTAATCCCTTTTTCTCATCGACTGAATCAAACCACTGTGAAGAATATGCTAAATACTCCGCAAGCATACGAAAAAGTGATCATGAGTAAGGCTGGTGATCTCGTTCTTTGGGATAATAGAATAACTCACAGAAGTACTTATCCTGATAAAGTGCCTGACAACACAAAATTAGCGTTACAGTGGACAGTTTCTGCATCAGAGCAACATAATGAACTATACCTACAATATCTTCGGGATCGTGCACAACATAGTATGCATGTTTCCGATTATTTGCCCAAAAGTCCGAAACCTTATTTTGCAGATATGCCTAATGTTCGATACCCGGACTCATTTCATCAAGATTCATTAGAAATAATGAAAACACAAAATATACACTTTATAGGGCTATGAACTATGACATATTTAGATCATAAGCAGAAAGAAAGTGGAGCATCTTATATATTGAGGCAACTACGCCAGTTAGGTGCGTCTCATCTCTTCATGGTGCCAGGCAAACTCATAAACGCATTCATGAAATGCTACCCGAAAGATAATGATTCAGTATTAGATGTTTTTCCTGCCCCAGTAGTTACCGCCTGTGAAACGGGGGCTGCTTATATGGCAGAAGGATATGCCCGTGTCTCTGATAATTTTGGTATATGTCTGGTCATTGGTGGTCCCGGTGTTACGAATACTCTGACAGGTATAGCTTCTGCCTATACAGATAATTTCCCTGTTTTACTTTTAGCTGGACAAATTTCATCGACAATGGAAATGCACAATGTTTTACAGGACAGTACCCAATCTGGGATTAATCAACAAGTAATTTTTTCTCCAGTAACTCGTGCAACATTTGAAGCTAAAGCTGGTCAATCAATCAGTCAGTTTCTGAGAGAATCACTCAGGGCAATGAAAGGAATTGAAAGAGGTCCAGTGTATCTGGGAGTAAGTAAGGAAATTTTAAATGAATATGATGGAAGCCGCCCCGATATTAGTTCAACTGTTTCTGATTCCTGGAAAAATCGCCCAGTAGATATTAATAAAATATGTTCACCTAAACTTGAACAATTAATAAGAAAAAATCATAATTGCATTATTCTCGCGGGGTTACGCAGTAAAACATCTGAAACTGCTGATATGTTGTTAGCATTTGCAGAAAAGTATCATTTTCCAGTAGCAACAACACTTAGTGGTAAAGGGATATTTCCAGAGGATCATCCTCTGTCGCTCGGTATTTATGGTTATTCAGGTAGCCCCAGAGCTATTGAAGCATTTAAAGATCCGGGATTGGAGGGCATTATTTTATTGGGGGTAGATACAACCCAATGGAGTACAATGCTCTGGTCTCCAGAATTACAACTTTCTGGTAGAACTATTCAGGTTGATACAAATCCTGAATATCTTGGTAAATACCTTGATATTACTTGTGGGATTACTGCAAATAGTAGTGCTTTTCTAGACACTCTTGGCGAGTACTACCATAACACGCTCATATCTGGATGCCTAACACGGGAAAAATGGGTAAAAGACCTCAGTACCGTTCCCAAATATTTTCCTATTGATTTTAGTGCAACAGGTGATGCAAAAAGACACCCCGCATCCTATATCAATATTCTCCAAGAACATTTTCCAGAAAATGGAATTGTCAGTGTAGACTCTGGCGCGCACCGTTCATTCTTTGGTCATTATTGGGTCGCCCGCAGACCTGAAGCATACTTATCCGCTACGACACTCGGGCCTATGGGCTGGAGTATTCCAGCCGGAATAGGCGCTAGCTTCGCAGCACCGGACAGGAAATGTATGGTGATCACAGGTGATGGTTGTATGTTAATGCAGGGAATGGAATTAGCCACTGCATCAAAATACCATCGTAATATACTTTTTATTGTCTTCAACAATGCCTCTTATGCCGCAAGCTACTTTAATAATAAAGATAACAGAGCAGATCTAACGAAAATTCCTAATTATGATTGGTGTCAACTGGCTAAGGGATTAGGGGTAAATAGCTTTTGCGTGAATTCTCCTGAACAATTACAGGAGTGCCTAGCCGGGATTATGCAGCAAAACGCTCCTTTTTTGATTGAAATCAAATGTGATAGCCAACACGCTACGCCAAATAAGGAATACAACGGACGCATAAAAATACTCCCTCTTGTATGAAAGGAGCAATGGCATGAAATCAAAGCTAATTATCATCAACTCGTGCGTTATCTTAGTACTCGGATTGTTTTCTATAGACCTCTATAATCCAGCACTTCCCATTATAAAAATGGCGCTCGCAATAACAGACAATCAGGCACAGAGCTTGGTTGTTTATTATCTCCTTGGTTTTGCAGTATCTCAGATTTTTTATGGCCCACTTTCTGATAAATACGGGCGTATTCCTGTAATCATATTTTCCTTATTATTTTCTGCTGTTGGTAACTATCTAACTTCTACCGCAGAATCATTTCACACACTCTCATTATTCAGACTCCTGACGGGAATTGGCGCAGGTGGATGCCCAGTTATTAGCAGGGCGCGAGCATACTTTTTTAACACCTCTTGAATGAGAAGTAATGGCATGATCTAATGAACCTTATTTCTCTTCTAATCGTTTGCATATGACCCTGATTGAACATTTATCCGTTGTGAAAGAAAC
>NZ_CAWNXG010000052.1:0-28873 GCF_963878145.1 Photorhabdus sp. S10-54
ACTCAAAACGAAATGGCCGAGTGGGATGGGAAAGGCTGTGGCAAGGATGGTTCATGTTACAAACCATCCTTGAAGGTTATTTACTGTCCAAGTCTCTTGATCTATGAAATATGATCAAGAGACAGATACCATAGAGAGCATAAAAAAGTCTGGGGCACTTGAATTATTTAGCGGTAAAATGGGCAACTCAACCGGACTATTACCCATTATCGGCCCATGAATACTTATACGTTAAAGTGGCTTCTTTAGCTGCTTTGCCACATAAATGCCCCACACTTTTTTATGCTCTCCCCTTATGGACCAGCGGGAGCATTTGAACAGAAACTTACGGTTTAGCCCTGTTGATAGTGTCAAAACCGTAAATTCTAGCGTGAAATCTACGTATGCTTTGACGCAGATAACCACCGGTACAGCGAAGGAAAGTTGTTTTTGTAAGACATGTCTTTGAGGGGCAGTGACCGGGTAGCTGCGATAACCGCCATACCTAGAAGAGAATACTAAGGCCGCTTTTGCGGTCTTTCTTCTGTCTGGGACATACTGTGCTACGCGAAAAATTACCGCCATTACACCTTTCATTTTCTCAGGAATTGATTCTTTCAAAAATACTCACCAATATTTCCCGCCCCACACTAACAATAACTAACTGTAAAAAACAAAATATTGAAACGCCGATGGCGCCATTTTTCATCTGGCCAATGTGATCGTTGGCTGATACTTTATCAAATTTACTGAATTGTTGGCGGCTATCGCAGCTACCCGGTCACTACCCCATTAAACAAGTATATTGTCGGACAGATTCCGGTCTGACCGTCAAACGTTCGTTTGGTGGACAGAGCGGTCTGATGGCTTTATTTATACATATGTGCTAATGTGGGTTTGTGTATTTTAAAGGAGATGCCCTCTATGAGCCGCCTGACAATCGACATAACAGACCAGCAGCACCAAAGCCTGAAAGCGCTGGCAGCCCTACAAGGTAAGACCATCAAACAATACGCTCTCGAACGTTTGTTCCCCGGCGATGCAGATGCCGATCAGGCATGGCAGGAACTGAAAACTCTGCTGGGAAACCGCATCAATAACGGGATTGCGGGGAAGGTGTCCACCAGGAGCATCGGAGAAATTCTTGACGAAGAACTCGGCGGGGATCGCGCTTGACGACCTACATCCTCACGGCGGAGGCTGAAGCAGATCTACGCAGCATCATCCGCTACACGCGCAAACAGTGGGGTACAGCGCAAGTACGCCGCTATATCACCAGGCTGGAACATGGTATTGCCTGCCTTGCCGTAGGGCGAGGTACTTTCAAGGATATGAGCGAACTCTTTCCTGAGTTACGGATGGCGCATTGTGAACATCACTATGTCTTCTGCCTGCCACGCAGGAGTGCGCCCGCACTGGTCGTGGCGATTTTTCATGAACGCATGGACCTCATGACACGACTGGCAGCGAGGATCAGCAGAGAGAGTTAACGATCACCAGCCGGAGGAAGAGATATCGTGCACAGGACTGCTAACGAAACCTGTTCAGAAGTTGGCTGCACATCGGGCTGTCAGTCCTGTGAACTGGTGCAGTCGCCTTCTGAAAATGACAGCCAATACTATGGCTTCCTACATGGTGTTGAAAAATCTATTTATCAAATATGATAAGTTGACGTTGTTTAACTACTCTGATCACCGTTCTTTCTGAAACTCCTGTTAACCGAGCGGTATTTCTGATGCTCAAACCATTTGTGATACGTAATTCATATATTCTTTGGTGTAAATTCTTATCAGCTTGCCTGCCTTTGAATTTTCCTGTCTGTTTGGGGTAGTGACCGGGTAGCTGCGATAGCCGCCAACAATTCAGTAAATTTGATAAAGTATCAGCCAACGATCACATTGGCCAGATGAAAAATGGCGCCATCGGCGTTTCAATATTTTGTTTTTTACAGTTAGTTATTGTTAGTGTGGGGCGGGAAATATTGGTGAGTATTTTTGAAAGAATCAATTCCTGAGAAAATGAAAGGTGTAATGGCGGTAATTTTTCGCGTAGCACAGTATGTCCCAGACAGAAGAAAGACCGCAAAAGCGGCCTTAGTATTCTCTTCTAGGTATGGCGGTTATCGCAGCTACCCGGTCACTGCCCCATCTAATATTGAATAGAGTTTTTAAAGAAAGATTCAAAGGTGTTAGATTCTTAGTGTTTTGCTCTATACCAGGTTTATTTTTATTAGTTTTTACCCTATATCAGACAAGAGAAAGCATTAACCCTACACCTGGAGATCTGATGATTATATTCGGTTCTATTATGCAAATTAGAACTAGCTTAACAATATTGATAACCAATTTTTCACAACTCATTTATGGTTTTTTATCAACACTATCTCTTGATAAAATCGAAAACTCAAACTATCATTATATTGATATTGTATCTAAACATGACAATGAGAACATTATAACTATGAGAAATGTTAATTTCTCATATAATAGGATAAAAGATAATGCGTTGAATAGCATAAACCTACAATTTAAAAAAATAAAACATATATACTTGATGGTGAAAATGGAAGTGGTAAGAGTACACTTACAAATATAATTAGTGGATTATATTCAAATTTTTTAGGTGAAATTTCATCAAGCATTAATTCTGAAAAAATATTATATACCCGTTATCTTTCAAGCTGCCTTTTTGTTGGCTGCACTCACTCACCCCGGTCACATAGTTATCTATGCTCCCGGGGATTCGCTCCTTTGCCATCGCGATGCAACTTGAAATCCATAGGGTATATATTTCTCAAAACTTTAGACCTTTACCCATCACGTTGAAAGAGTTCATTGATCCTTTTAATAAACTCAATAACAATGACATTCTTAGAGTTATGCATCTTTTTGAACTAGACTTCATATCTGAAATAGATTTTAACTATTATTTGGTTGAGGGATTTGAGAATTATTTAAAATTATCAGGAGGGCAATGGCAAAGGATTTTAATGTCTAAGTCATATTTAAACTGTTTAAGCTATGATTTGGTTTTATTAGATGAAATAAATTCATCATTGGATTCAAATGGTGATAATTTATTTTATATGCTTATAAATTATTTGAATTCAAGAACAACAAAAAAATAGAAGATTATTTAGATGATAACGCTGTTAAGGTTAAACTTGTTAACAAAAGAAGATAATATAAATGGGAATAAAGGCGAGTAAGCTTGGCTTCTACTGTGCTAGGAAAAACATATTCGGGTGACCACAGATTTCAATCTGACAGGTTTAATTTTGGTTAACTCTTGGAGTCATCTTGAAAGGACATCGTATCGGTTATGTGCGGGTGAGTAGTTTTGATTAAAATCCAGAACGGCAACTTGAACATTCTGAAATAAATTGTTTATTGATAAAGCTTCCGGCAAAGACATACAGCGACCACAATTAGAAGGGGTAGTGACCCCTCGTGCCGGCTATGTCCGGTCAGTTTTCATGAATAGAGTTTTTAGTCCCGTTATTCTTTAAACCCTTAGTTCGGGGGTTTGAAGTCCATTGGAACGAAAACGTTTGTTCGTTGTTGATATGACATAGGCGAAAGATAGTTAAAGTGAGTATTGAAGTAAATTCGCCTGTAAGGGGCGAAAGAAAGTTTCAGAAAGCATTAGGAGTTGATACGCCCCGAAGCGGAGCATTACTTGTCTTTATTAAGTAATGCGACTGAGAGCAAAATAGAGAGCCTCAATACCCCCTCGCCCTACTAAGCTGTGAGCGAAGCGAACTAAATGGCACGATATGATAGCAATGGAGATGTTGGATGGTCGGAGACGAAAGGATGGGGTTATCGGGTCGCGCAAGGGAACTTCCCCCCTGCGCTCCCACGGAACCGGACGTGACAGTCTCCCGTCATCCGGCTCTTGTCGTTGACCGTTCACGCCGCGTACAAATTTCCCAGTGTGCAAACAGGCCGGGTCTAGCGCTCTGTATCCTTCTCAACCATTCATATGCCTGAGCCAGGCTGCCGTGTACCCGCTTATATTTGCGGGCGACCCATTCCGCAAGGTGCAGATCTATATGACTGGCTATACAGCCCATCGCTGAGCGATAAAAGCGCCCATAGTACTTAATCCAGCCTCGTAACATGGGATTGAGCCATCGCGCCATTACTTCCAGAGACAACGGGGTTTTATGACTCAGATCCCAACCCCGTACCGTCTGCCGGATTGCCTTCGCCGCTCTGGCGCTTATCGCTGGCAGGAAATTCACCGACAGCTCTCCCTCTTTTGAGAATGACTTTCTTGGCCTGAATGTATAGCCCAGAAAGTCAAAGCTGATTTCAGGATATGCCTCCGTTCTTTCCCTGTCCTTGCAATAGACGACTTTCGTCTTGCCCGGACTCATTTCCAGCTTACATTCACCCAGGCGCGTTCTGAGCCTGCTACGCAACATCATTGCCTGCGCATGGCTCTTGCAATGGATGACTATATCATCAGCGTATCGCTCAAACCGGACGACAGGAAATTCCCGTTTCATCCACATGTCGAATGCATAGTGCAGGAACAAATTCGCCAACAACGGACTAATGACGCCCCCTTGCGGCGTACCTTTATCCCTTATCTGCACCGTCCCATCCGGCATATGTACCGAAGCGGTCAGCCATCGCTCAATGTAGAGCAACACCCACTTACCGTCCGTGTGTTTGCGCACCGCCTTCATCAGGAGTTCATGATCGATGTTATCGAAGAACCCTTTGATATCTACATCCAGCACCCAGTCCATACGCCAGCATCGTTGCCGGGCTAGCTTCAGGGCATCGTGCGCAGATTTGTGCGGGCGGTAGCCATAGGAGTCATCGTGGAATAGTGGCTCCAGAATCGGCTCCAGCATGTTTTTGACCACCATCTGCGCGATGCGATCCGCGACCGTAGGTATCCCCAGCGGTCTCGTTCCACCCGTCGCCTTTGGTATCTCAACACGCCGAACTGCTGGCGGCATATAGCTGCCCGAGGCCATTCGGTTCCAGATCTTGTACAAGTTCCCCACGAGGTTCTTGTCAAATTCCTCAATCGACTGGCCATCGATTCCGGCACTGCCTTTGTTGGCTTTTACCTTCTTGTACGCGCTCCAGACAGCCTGTCTGGATAACGCAAACGGTTTGGACTGGCTCACAGGTTCCTCCCGCTTACGCGGTTGACCTGTAATACAGCCCCAACGACTGGCCCCCTTCGCTCCACGCCCATTACAGGCGCTTCATCACTACTACGGAACCATCTGCCCCTGTGCCCCGCATTGGTACTCAGGCGCTCGCAGGGTTTCTGCTCGACGCCGCTCCCTTCGCATCGGGACGACAGGTTCCCACGTTCCATGCCAGAGCCTGTGTTGTACTCATGCTGTCTATATGCCGGATGCCGACCAGCCAGTAACCAGATAACCGCTGGACTTATCACGCACCGCTTAGAAAGCGCGTTTTTGACATCATCTTGTTCCTTTCGACACTGCATCTACAGTTCACTCTCGTTCATCTTCACAACACATACATGACGCATCTGACTGCGCCTTTTCCCTGACGCTCACCACCACCGCTCTTAACGGCAGCAGCTCAGGGTAGTTTGAAGGCTGCGTCTGGACACCGCCTCCGAGGGGCCGACCCTCATCTCTCGCACAGCATTGCACCCTCTATTTGCCACAGGGTGCATTCGTGACACACCTACGCCGGAACCCCAGATTTTTCCGGTCGTTGAATTTATCCCCGGTTGAGTAGCTTTATCCCGTCAGCCCGCAATTGACCATCTGGAGAAATATGTCTGTACAGGGTTTGCCGGGTTATTCCCAGTTCCTGGCATAACGTACTGACTTTTGTCTCTGGTCGTCCCATTGATGCCATTGCCAGGCGCAATTTTAGGGGTTTCAGGAGCAATGGAGCAGTAAACACCGTTAAACGGTCAATTTAAATAGCCAAAAATTGGGTAGCCAACTGACATCGTGAATTGCTATTTTTAGCCAGTCTATCTACGATAGCTAAATAACCTTTACTCATCTTGGACGTATATTCATAATAGGTAATCCTAGAAGAGAATACTAAGGCCGCTTTTGCGGTCTTTCTTCTGTCTGTGACATACTGTGCTACGCGAAAAATTACCGCCATTACACCTTTCATTTTCTCAGGAATTGATTCTTTCAAAAATACTCACCAATATTTCCCGCCCCACACTAACAATAACTAACTGTAAAAAAACAAAATATTGAAACGCCGATGGCGCCATTTTTCATCTGGTCAATGTGATCGTTGGCTGATACTTTATCAAATTTACTGAATTGTTGGCGGTTATCGCAGCTACCCGGTCACTACCCCTTGCTTGACCGTCTGGAAAATGGTGATGTATTGATTGTCACAAAATTGGATCGTCTCGGTCGTAATGCGATGGATATCAGGAAAACAGTGGAGCAACTGGCCGAATTAGGCATTCGGGGGCATTGTTTGGCATTGGGTGGCGTTGATTTGACCAGTCCAGCAGGAAAAATGACGATGCAGGTGATTTCAGCGGTCGCTGAATTTGAACGTGATCTTTTACTCGAGCGCACTTATTCGGGGATAGCGAGAGCGAAGGATGCAGGAAAACGCTTTGGACGCCCACCGGTATTAAATGAAGAAAAAAACAGAGGGTACTCGAACGAATTCAGTCTGGTGTAAGCATAAGTGCAATTGCCAGGGAATTCAGAACCACACGGCAAACAACTCTGAGAGTTAAAGCAAAACAGCAAATACCTACTGTTTAAAAAATGGTCTTAACGTGGGATATTTTCCGTTTTCCAAGCGGACCCCTAATACTTTATACCGAATCAGAGTTGCTGGCAGAACTTGGGCACCGCCTCCGGGAGCATCGGGGTGCAGGCCTTCTGAATTCTTCCGTTAATCAGAAGGCCCCGACGGAGGTACTGCACATCAGCCACGTCTCGACTGTCGTCTGAAAAGGATTACAACCCTAACTCAGATAATCCAGGATGATCATCAGGGCGGCGACCTAAAGGCCAATGAAATTTGCGCTCAGATTCTTTTATCGGAAGATCATTAATACAAGCATAACGGTTGTACATCAAACCATCTTCGTTAAATTCCCAATTCTCATTACCATATGAGCGAAACCAGTTACCGGAATCGTCATGCCATTCATAAGCATAACGAACCGCTATTCTATTCTCAGTAAACGCCCAAAGTTCTTTAATCAATCGATATTCATGCTCTTTCGCCCATTTTCTGGCTAATAAGTCCTGAGCTTCTTTACGACTATGTACAAATTCAGCACGATTACGCCAATGGGTATCCAATGAATAAGCCAATGCAACTTTTTCAGGATCACGGCTATTCCATCCATCTTCCGCCAAGCGAACTTTCTGAATAGCGGTTTCACGGGTAAATGGCGGAACCGGCTGGCGAATTTCTTTTGTATTAGACATATTGTCTCCTAATTAAATTTTCCATTAACTCACATCGTATTTATTCAGCAATGCCTCGGCAATATTCATCGCCTCTAAAGCATAATGTGTATCATTCATCACATGCGCAGTTGTAATAGCGCCTTCTATTAAGAGCAAGAGCTTCCTCGCTAAATCCGCTGATGAATCCGGCGATATTTCTTCACAAATAGACAGCACGTAAGTAAAAACTTTCTCTTTATGTTCCTTAGCAATTATTCTTACCGGATCATCAGGATTAGGGCGTTCACCAGATGTATTAATAAATGCACATCCTCTAAAATCATCACTTACGAACCATCTTTGTAATACCAAAAAAATATTCAGCAATTTCTCTTTAGGTGTTTTATATTCGACTATTGATGAGGTAAACCATCTCATCCATCGTTCATCTCGCCGACGAAGAACTTCTTCAATCAACCCCTCTTTCGTACCAAAATAACGATAAATTGTCTTACGTGAAGAACCGGTAGTGCGCGTTATCAGATCGATACCCGTCGCCGCAATCCCCCTTGTGTAAATTAATTCCTCTACAACATCCAACATGTTTTCCCTGTTGTTGGGCGCCTGCTCACCTTCCATGTTTTTCATGGTAGAACGATCATTCTCCATAGTCAACCTCTTTACTGAAAAAATAGATTTAAATTGTTATCTCTATGATTTAAAAAGTAATTATTAATGTTCATCGCCTTTATCACCAAAGTTGCTCATTCCCATACGAAAATGCCCTTTAATAATGATCTTATCAGAGAAATGAAGAGATAATATTAAATTTCCTACTACCATTTCTTGCTTATTATATCAATTAAAAAATAGAAATTTATTTTTAAAAGGAAAAAACAATATCAACATATTATTTTCATAGAATGTTTACAATATTCTATTTTATCTCTTTATTGTGAGTTATTTTTAATAATAAATCTTTAAGAATATTATTAATAAATATCTTAAAACACTACCAACAATTAGACAAATAAATAAAATGAATGAAGGGCGAATATCCGCCCTTCTGTCAACCACCAGCTAATTTAACTGTCATACCTTTGGCTTCAAGCAATTGTTTCAATAAATCCCTTTTATCACCTTGAATTTCTATTTCGCCATCCTTTACTGAACCACCACAGCCACATTTTTTCTTCAATTCAGCCGCCAGTTTAATCAGTGTCTGATCATCAGCATCAATCCCGGTAATCACGCAAACCCCTTTTCCTTTACGACCACTGGTTTGACGTTGAATACGAACAATACCATCTCCTTTTGGACGCTGAGATTTAACCGTTTCTTCCTGAATACGCCCTCTGTCTGTGGAATAGACCAACCGAGAATTATTATCTTGCATTAATCACTCCCGCAATAGATTGATTAATTTGACGCAATGCGGCCGCAGGATCGGCGGCACGGGTAATCGGACGGCCAATGACCATATAATCAACGCCAGCCAATACCGCCTGTTCTGGCGTCATGATACGGCGCTGATCACCCACATCACTGCCCATCGGGCGAATTCCGGGAGTAACTAATTGAAAATGCTGACCACAAACCTTTTTCAGTTGCTGAGCTTCATGCGCAGAACAAACCACACCATCCAGCCCACATGCCTGAGTCAGTTTTGCCAACCTTTCAGCCTGTTGCGCTGGTGTCATATCAATCCCAATACCTTGCAGATCCGATTGTTCCATACTGGTTAATACCGTGACAGCAATTAATAACGGCGCATCATGACCATAAGGCAGCAGCGCCTCTTTCGCCGCTGTCATCATTCTGGCACCACCACTCGCATGTACGTTTACCATCCAAACCCCCATCTCAGTAGCAGCAGCTACCGCTCTGGCGGTGGTATTAGGAATATCATGGAATTTCAAATCCAGAAATACTTCAAAACCACGTTGGTGCAGCAACTTAACAAACTGCGGACCATGTAGGGTAAACATCTCTTTACCTACTTTCAGACGGCAATCCTGTGGATCAATTTTATCGGCAAAAGCCAGCGCCGCATCCTGATTGTCGTAATCTAAAGCAACAATGACAGGCGAGCTAACCTGTCTACCGAACGATGTTAAGGTATGAGATGTCATTTTTTAACCTTTTTGACTAACAAAGCAATATTATGGTGACACTGTCACTGACCATCTAATCCACGGATCGGTTTAATCGAATCCCACGAACGGCATGATGGACAGTGCCAATAAAGCGAATGAGAAGTAAAGCCGCACTTATGGCAGCGATAATTAGGTTTGGTGCGAATTTGCTCACCAACCATGTCCCGTAGCAAGATAATACTTTCTTTCGCCCGACCCTCTTCTGCTTCGGCCAGGTGGTAATCCATCAAGCGATAAAATAGGCGCATGGTCGGATGACGCTCTAATCGATGGTTGATGTAAGTTTGCGCGACTTCATGCCCTTCTTGCTGCTCGATAATATCAGCCAGCAAAAGCTCGGCCGTTGCCCCACAATCCTCTTCGACACAACGTCTCAGGAAATTTTCCCATTCATCAAGCTGATTCCGATGCTGGTAACACTCCTGGAGAATAGGTAACACCTCACTCACCAACTGTTTATCCTGCTCAAGAACAGATTTTAAAGCATCCGCCGCTTTATTGTACTCTTGCCGGGCCATAAACAGACGCCCCAACATGATAGAAACTCTGGCGCAGTTTTTATCTGCCTGAACCGCTTTATTGAGATAACCGATAGCCTCATCAAGATCATCACCGCTCATCTCCTGTAAAGCGAGTTCACAATAAAAATGCGCAATTTTTTCCCGTAAATCATGTTTGCCGGATTTGACTAATTTCTCAGCAATATCAATGGCTTTTTTCCAATCACTGGTTGCCTGATAAATAGTCAGCAGCGATTGAAACGCATTTTGTCGAAAATCTTTTTCATTCACCAACTGAGAGAACATATTTTCAGCACGATCATACAAACCTGCAGACATATAATCGCGGCCCAATTGTTGCGTCGCAAGCAAACGCTGATCAAATGTCAGAGAAGCGCTTTCCATGAGAGATTGATGAATGCGGATAGCCCGCTCTACTTCTCCCCTGGAACGGAATAGATTCCCCAAAGTCAAATGCGCTTCAAAAGCAGAACTGTCCTCTTTAAGCATTTCAAGAAACAGATCCACGGCTTTATCTTGCTGGTTTGAAAGGAGAAAGTTAACCCCGGTAACATATTCTCGTGATAAGCGATCAGCATTTTGTTGCTTATCCTGTTGAGCACTTCTGCGCCCCATATACCAGCCATAAGCAGCGGCCACAGGAAGCAACAGAAACAACAGCTCTAACATAGGGGTTTATTCCTTGCTAAGTGCAAGCGATGAATGAGTAACCGAAGGTTCAGCAGGTTGCTCCAGTTGCGCTTCAAGTCGCTTAATCTTGCGTTCAGCTCTTCCTAATGACAAACGAGCACGAAGATAAAATAATCCACAGATAACCCAACCTAACACGAAACCGCTAGCAAATAATACAGCTAAAAGTGTAGATATAGAGTAATTCCCTTTAGCAATCAGATAGTTAAATGTAACAATCTGTTCGTTATTTGATCCAAGAGTCATCGAAACGACAAAGATCACCAATACCAGTAATAAAATCAGAAAATATTTCACATTTTTTCCTGTTATCTATTGTTGCTTGGACATTATGCTGGATAACGGCTCATTAAATTAGCATTTCCAGTCTGGATAAAGGAAGCAATTTATCATGATAAATGCGTCTTTCAGCTTTTTTGCGATATCTTCCCACCGATTAAGTGTAAATAAGAAGCAATGACACCGCCAAATCCTTTTTGTCGTTAATCAACCGCCATTTTTCTGAGTGACGACGCGACCATAAAAAAACCCACTAAAAGTAGCGACAAACTTGCAGCAAACAGGGTATATACCTAGAAGGAAAAACATATCCGGTCTCTCATTGCCAACCTGCCAACAATACAGCTACAGGTGGTAACAATAAAATCAGGGTTGCGATAATAATAGGTTTAGTAAATGGATTCATATCTGGCACCGGATTATTTTTATACACATTTTAAAAACTTGTTCAGTGTTAACATGTTAGTGTTATAACAGCCATTTATATATGATTATTTGAAAGTTTTTGACAGATAATTTGCGGTAAATATGGCAAAATATAGCCGCATTATAATCAGAGAAAATCTTTTACGCAGTGTCCGCTGATTTCCCAGACCGGTATTGTTTTTCACATCTATGTCTTGTAACGAGTCTGAATCAACATATGAACAATAAAATGCAATTAAAACGAGTCGCTGAGGCCAAGTTACCCACTCCTTGGGGTGATTTTTTAATGGTCGGCTTTGAAGAAATCGCCACAGGTCAAGATCATGTCGCATTAGTATACGGTACTATTTCTGGCAATGAACCTGTTCTTTCCAGGATCCATTCAGAATGTCTGACCGGTGATGCCCTGTTTAGTCTACGTTGTGATTGCGGTTTTCAACTTGAAGCCGCCCTTGCTCAAATTGCTAAAGAAGGGCGAGGTGTATTACTTTATCATCGACAAGAAGGTCGTAATATTGGCTTAATCAATAAAATTCGTGCTTACGCGTTACAGGATAACGGTATCGATACTGTAGAAGCTAACCATCAGTTAGGTTTTGCCGCCGATGAGCGTGATTTCACCTTATGTGCAGATATGTATAAATTACTCGGTGTTCAAGCTATTCGTCTGCTGACAAATAATCCCAAAAAAGTGGAAATTATGACCGAAACAGGTATTAATATTGTAGAACGTGTTCCATTAATTACCGGCCGGAATCCTAAAAATGCTTATTATTTGGATACCAAAGCCAAAAAAATGGGTCATTTGTTACCTGAGCAAAATTAGTTTCTCAGTAAGCTAGCTGGAAAAAACGGCGCTCAAATAAATCAGTGCCGTCTTTAGTATGATGTATACCCTATGGATTTCAAGATGCATCGCGACGGCAAGGGAGTGAATCCCCGGGAGCATAGAGAACTATGTGACCGGGGTGAGCGAGTGCAACCAACAAAGAGGCAGCTTGAAAAATAACGGGTATAAAAATTATTTCAACATGTGACGAATAACATAGTGCAAAATACCACCGTGGTGGAAATAATCTAATTCAGTTCTGGTATCAATACGACACTGAGCATTAATGATTTCCTGACGCCCATCCGAATAAGTCACTTTCACCGGAACAATCTGTCCCGGCTTGAGGTCATTCATCCCTTCAATATCAATTGTCTCATCACCTCGCAGATTTAATGTCTTACGATTTACGCCCTGAGAAAATTCCAATGGCAATACCCCCATACCAATCAGGTTCGAACGGTGAATACGCTCAAATGATTCCGCAATCACCACCCTAACCCCCAATAACCGAGTCCCCTTCGCTGCCCAGTCGCGGCTCGAACCAGAACCATATTCTTTGCCTGCAATGATAGCCAATGGTGTTTTTTCTTCCTGATAACGCATAGCTGCATCATAAATCGCTAATTGTGTCTGTGATGGAATATGGCGGGTATATCCTCCTTCGATACCAGAAATCATCTCATTACGGATACGGATATTAGCAAACGTTCCACGCATCATGACTTCATGATTACCGCGCCTTGAGCCGTAGGAGTTAAAATCCTTAGGTTCAACCCCATGTTCTTGAAGATAACGCCCTGCCGGGCTGTCAGCTTTGATATTCCCCGCCGGAGAAATATGGTCTGTGGTTACAGAATCCCCAAGAATAGCCAATATATTCGCGCCGTGAATATCCGTTATCGCTTCAGGTTCTGCTGTCATTTCACTAAAGAACGGTGGGTGGCGAATATAAGTAGAATCAAGCTGGAAGTGATAAGTTGCAGAACTCGCAACATCCAGCGACTGCCATGTTTCATCACCATCAAAGACTTCCGCATACTCTTTGTGAAACATATCAGCCTTAATTTGATCAACCGCTTTAGCAATTTCTTTGCTATCAGGCCAGATATCCTTCAAATAGACATCATTGCCTTGTTGATCCTGACCAAGAGGATCTTTAGTCAAATCCTTTTTCATGTTGCCGGATAAAGCATACGCCACGACTAACGGCGGCGACGCTAGCCAGTTAGTTTTTATCAGAGGATGGATACGGCCTTCAAAGTTTCGGTTGCCAGAAAGGACCGCACCGACGGTAAGATCAGCTTGCTTAATCGCCGCTTCAATAGATTCATGCAGTGGCCCAGAGTTACCAATGCAAGTTGTACAACCATAACCTACCAGATTGAAGCCCAGTTGCTCCAGATACGGCATCAAGCCAGCCAGTTCAAGGTAATCCGTCACCACTTTCGAGCCTGGCGCCAGTGAGGTTTTCACCCACGGTTGGCGTTTAAGCCCCTTCTCAACCGCTTTTTTCGCCAACAACCCCGCGGCCATCAGCACAGTGGGATTAGATGTGTTGGTACAGGAAGTAATCGCAGCAATGACAACAGCCCCCTCTTCTAACTCATACTTCTGGTTATCCAGATTAACTGGCGCTGAGATGGCTTTCCCCTGGGATTTATTCATTTCCAGATCAACGGATGATTGAAATACTTGAGGTACTCGCGCTAAAGCCACCCTGTCTTGTGGACGTTTCGGTCCAGCGAGGCTCGCTTCCACTGTCGACATGTCCAGCTCAAGACTACTGGTAAATACCGGTTCATCACCGGGATTTCGCCATAATCCTTGGATCTTACAATAAGCTTCTACTAGCTCAATCTGCTGTTCTGTACGCCCTGTCAATCGCATATAGCTCAGGGTAATATCATCTACCGGGAAGAAACCGCAAGTTGCACCATATTCCGGTGACATATTGGCAATGGTTGCCCTGTCTGCCAGCGGCAAATCAGCTAACCCATCCCCATAAAATTCAACAAATTTCCCGACCACACCATGGGCACGCAGCATCTGAGTCACTGTCAGTACAAGGTCTGTTGCAGTAATCCCTTCGCGTAACTTGCCGGTAAGTTTAAAACCCACCACATCAGGAATAAGCATGGAAACAGGTTGTCCTAACATGGCCGCTTCAGCTTCAATACCGCCCACCCCCCATCCTAAAACACCGAGACCATTGATCATGGTGGTATGAGAATCGGTACCAACCAAGGTATCAGGATAAGCCAACTCTCGTCCGTTATGCATTTCATGCCAAACCGTTTTACCCAGGTATTCCAGGTTTACCTGATGGCAAATCCCGGTTCCGGGCGGGACAACACGAAAACGGTTAAAAGCTTTTTGCCCCCAACGCAGAAAGAGATAACGCTCGTAGTTACGTTCCATTTCTAATTGAACATTTTGTTCAAAGGCTTTTTCCGTGCCGAATTTATCCACCATAACTGAATGGTCAATAACCAAATCAACGGGTGATAGTGGATTAACTTGTTCAACATTACCACCAAGGCGCTGAACCGCTTCTCTCATGGCCGCTAAATCAACAACGGCAGGCACCCCGGTGAAATCCTGCATTAATACACGTGCCGGCCGGTAAGCAATTTCTCTGTCTGCATGGCCGGTATTTTGCCAATCAACAATTGCTTTCAAATCATCATCAACAACAGAATTGCCATCGATATTGCGAAGAAGATTTTCCAGAAGAACTTTCAGTGATTTGGGCAAACGGGAAATATCACCCAAATGTTTAGCAACCAGTGGTAAGCTGTAATAATCATATTGTTTACTTACAGCGGAAAGTGTTGAAACACAAACTTTTTTTAAATCAAACGACATAACTCCTCCTTCTTCTTATACTGGCATAACTCAAAACCACCTTAGTGCCTAGCCGTTAATGATAATGGCACAAATTAAACATAACATATAAGCAAATATTTGTTTCTCATTACCGCACAATGAATCAATTCAGTGTAACTATCAGAATTTCAGTAATAAATTTTGATAATTTAGTCGAGTAAACAATCGAATGATAATCAGCTAGAATTAACCCGCTAACAATTCAATTGGATTCAAATTATCAATAAAAAAACAAGGACAAAATAATGGATATAAAAAACGAAATTACGAATAATCAGCAACATATCGCAAAAATCAATGAAGCTAATACGTTCTTTCACATCAACGACACTTATTTTAATATAGAAAATACCAATAAATATAATGAAAAGGATGGCTTAGTTCAGTTCATCATAGCCAAACAATTATCTGATAAACCAGAAGTTATAGAGAAAACAAACAACCTAAGTCAAACATTAATTGCACTCTCCTCCATTGCAACCAATTATGTCAATAAATACGCGGAAAAATATGGAGAGCAATATAAAACAGATATGGATTTTTGGACGAAAGTCGTTAACAAATTACCTCTAATGGGTACCAGCAAAGTTGAATCCAAAAATTACACCGATTCATTAAATGGTTTAAGCATTTCAAAAAGTTTCCTTAATTTTATCATGAATGTTGTTGTATTCGAAAATACGGATATGCTGCCAGATTTCGCTAATTTTCTTACCAAGCAAGGCGAAACGATTCGTTTAGGCATACGGAAAAATAAAGGCTTTTATTCTACAGTGACACTGACGATTGCCATCGATACGTTGATTGTAGGAGAGAAGACAGTATATATTCCGAAACTAAAACTCTATCGAGTTAATTTTGATAGCACCAATTCAAACTTTTTATCAAGCTGTGCTTCTAATGAAAATATCAATATTGATTTTGAGTATTCATCCTTAATATCGGTCTTAGACTATGAAGCACTCGAACATCCTGAGATTAAAACCAGTTTTGATAATTTCATTAACAAGCAAAGAAAAACATCAATAGAAGATTCTGATGATTTCTTCAGTGGTGAGTTTGAACCGATCTGATAAGCAAAATTAGGGAGCTAATCGCAACATTAGCTCCCTAATTATTTCATTATACGATTGGTAATTTGATATCTTTGAACATGACTTCGATATCTTCATTTGAGCGTAAAGCAACTGCCTGATCAATAACATCACGTGTCAGGTGAGGCGCAAAACGCCACATAAAATCATACATGTAGCTGCGCAAGAAACTACTGCGACGAAAACCAATCTTAGTTGTGCTGTAGCTGAATTTATCACGCATATCAATGCAAACAAGGTCATTATCCTGCACCGGATCAACCGCCATGTTGGCAATAACCCCCACACCTAATCCTAACCGGACATAAGTTTTAATGACATCAGCATCCGTCGCAGTGAAAACAATTTTAGGCTTTAAGCCCACTTTATCGAATGCGACATCTAACTCAGAACGACCGGTAAAACCAAATGTATAAGTGACCAGTTGATATTCAGCCAGTTCTTCAATTGAAACACTCTCTTTACCTGCCAGCGGGTGATCCGACGTGACCACCAGCGTCCTGTTCCAATGGTAACAAGGCAACATTATCAAGTCTTCATATAAATGCAGTGCCTCAGTTGCAATAGCAAAATCAGCACTACCCTTACTGACAGCTTCAGCAATTTGTGTTGGCGACCCCTGATGCATGTGTAAAGAGACCTGCGGATAACGTTCAATAAAGCCTTTAATCACAGGAGGTAATGCATAACGGGCCTGTGTATGAGTAGTAGCAATATATAGCGAACCACGATTCGGATAAGTATGTTCACTAGCAACTGACCGTATTGCATCAATCTTAGATAATACTTCACGAGAAATTCGGACAACCTCTTCACCTGCGGGAGTAACATGCGTCAGGTGTTTACCACTACGGGAAAAAATCTGAATACCTAATTCATCTTCAAGCATTCTGACCTGCTTACTGATCCCGGGTTGAGAGGTATACAGTCCTTCTGCCGTAGATGAAACATTGAGGTTGTGGTTTACCACCTCCACGATGTAACGAAGCTGTTGCAATTTCATATAAACACCATCCCAAAATAAACGCTGTGAACAATTATGACTTAGAAATCTGGACTGATATTGCTGTTTGCTATTTATTATAACGAATAGAAATAATATTGTTGTCGCATATAACCACTATAACACGATTATATATTTATATAACGAATAATTAAAAATTCATAATGAATGTTTAACCGGATTCTAATTCATATATTTTAAGATAATGCCAATAGGCGAAAAAAGCCAACCTATAAGGTTGGCTTAATAGAAGAAAATAATCCCTTTTCTGAGAAAAAGAGAGTATTGATTCTGTCAGAAATTGTTACTTTTTGTCTTTCTCAACCCATTTCCCATCAACATAAAACACACTCCACCCCGTTGCCTTGCCATTTTTCTCTGAAGAAGCATATTGCTGTTTAGTCTTACGGCTAAAACGGATAACTGCTTTATTACCTTCAGCATCCGCCACAGGCGCATCAGCCAGATAGCGTAATTTCTCCGGCAAACGTTCTTTAAAACGCGCTAACTCTTCTACCAACGGCGCTCTGGTTTCTCTGGATTTAGGGAAAGTATTTGCTGCTAAAAATACACCGGCTGCACCATCACGCAATACAAAATAGGCATCAGATTTTTCACAAGGAAGCTCTGGTAGCGGAACCGGATCCTCTTTTGGTGGCGCGACTTCTCCACTGCGCAAGATTTTGCGGGTATTTTTACAAGTTTCATTGGTGCAGCCCATGTATTTACCAAAACGCCCCATTTTCAAGTGCATTTCAGCGCCACATTTATCACATTCGATAACAGGACCGTCATATCCCTTAATACGAAATTCACCCTCTTCCACTTTGTAGCCATCACAAGCCGGGTTATTACCACAAACATGTAACTTACGTTGGCTATCAATAAGGTAACTGTCCATCGCTGTACCACATTTTTTACAGCGACGACGGGCGCGCAATGCGTTTGTTTCCGCCTCATCCCCTTCCAAGACATTAAGAATCTCATTTTCAGGGATAAGGTTTATCGTCTGCTTACAACGCTCTTTAGGTGATAACGCATAACCAGAACAACCCAAGAAAACACCCGTGGTTGCCGTTCGAATGCCCATAGAGCGCTGACATGTCGGGCACTCAATAGAGGTAATTACCATCGGATTAGGCCGCATACCGCCATCTTCCGGCTCTTTATTGGCGACGTCTAGCTGTTCACTAAAATCTGTGAAAAACTCATCCAGAATCCCTTTCCATTCGGCTTTGTTACTTGCAACCTGATCAAGCTGATCTTCCATTCGCGCAGTAAAATCATAACTCATCAGCTCGTTGAAATTTTCTTCCAGACGATCAGTAACAATTTCTCCCATTTTCTCCGAGTAAAAACGGCGACTCTCCACGCGAACATAACCACGCTCCTGAATCGTGGAGATAATGGAAGCATAAGTGGATGGGCGACCAATACTGCGTTTCTCCAGCTCTTTAACCAGGGATGCCTCACTGTAACGTGCCGGTGGTTTGGTGAAATGCTGGCTTGGGATCAGTTGTTGCAAATCAAGTTCTATACCAATTTCAACAACCGGCAACGTGTGGTCTTCATCACCTTTGCGTAACACAGGCATCACTTTTGTCCAGCCATCAAAACGCAGTGTACGACCTTTGGCCCGCAATTCAAAATCACCCGCCTGTACCATCAATGTTGTGGAATCGTATTTCGCCGGTGTCATCTGACAAGCCACAAACTGACGCCAGATTAGCTGATACAGCTTCTGTGCATCAGCATCCATATCTTTCAGTTGCTCTGCCATGATATCAACACTGGAAGGACGAATCGCTTCATGCGCTTCCTGTGAATTCTCTTTACTGCTGTAAGTATTGGCTGCTTTTGGCAGGTATTTATCGCCAAAATTATCACTGATATAACCACGAACCATATCCAGCGCATCCTGACTCAAGTTAGTTGAATCAGTACGCATATAAGTAATATATCCGGCCTCATACAAACGCTGAGCCATCATCATGGTCTTTTTAACACCAAACCCTAAACGCGTGCTGGCCGCCTGTTGCAATGTAGATGTGATAAACGGCGCACTCGGTTTACTGGAGGTTGGACGATCTTCACGATCGATCACTTTGTAACGGGCTTTTTCCAGTAAAGAGACGGCGGCTTGAGTTTGTTCACTATTAACCGGCTTAAACGGTTTACCCTGCTGATGGGTCACTTCCATATGCAGTGAAATTTCGCCTTTCGCCAGCAAATCAGCATGTAATTGCCAATATTCTACCGGTACAAACGCTTTAATTTCACGCTCTCTTTCTACTACAAGGCGTACCGCCACCGATTGCACACGACCGGCAGATAGCCCTCTAGCCACCTTTTTCCACAGTAGCGGAGAAACCATATAACCCACGACTCGATCCATAAAACGGCGAGCTTGTTGAGCATTTATCCGGTGAATATTTAATTCACCCGGATTATCAAATGCCTGTTTGATGGCATTTTTAGTGATTTCATTAAAAACAACCCGGCTAAAACGATCGCCATCACCGCCAATCACTTCCCGCAAGTGCCATGCAATGGCTTCTCCCTCTCGGTCAAGATCCGTTGCGAGATAAACATGATCAACTTTTTCAGCCAGTGATTTTAGCTCTGCCACGACCTTCTCTTTGCCCGGCAAAATCTGATAATTCGCTTCCCAACCACGGTATGGATCAACGCCCATACGGTTGACTAATGCAGCTTTCTCATCTTTTTTAACCTTCTTCTTAGACTTATCGGTAGATGAGCTCGAACTCTTTTGGCTGGCTGAGCCGCTGGTCGGCAAATCACGGATATGACCAACGCTGGATTTCACCACGTAGTCACTCCCCAAATATTTGTTGATTGTTTTGGCCTTTGCCGGGGACTCCACTATTACAAGAGCTTTACCCATAGTTATCTTTACCTAATTATCTTTTCAGATGGTGGAATTCACTGCGCCATATCACGGTATTTAAAACCTCTTTTTATATTGCGATAGATTCTCAATATATCAACTTATTTTTATTCAGTTGATTTTCCCAAACTCGAAACATATTGAATTATCTAAGGTATTTTAGATACCGCCCATGATCTATGCAAATGAATGAAGCGATCACCGTAAACAAAATCTTCCATCTGCATGATGAAAAGTTCACACTCTACCTGATAAAAAATGATGCGCAACAAATTATTTTTGATTAAGGATAGAAAAAGGTAGAACAGAACAACACCGATTAAAGGTGAACAATGACTAAAAAAAGCCAGCGATATTATCCGCCAACGTGAAGATTTTATTCATGGCATGTATATAAGTAGCGTAAAGCAAAAAGGAAATGTATTAGTATTAATGGTGAATTTTTTCTAAGGGAAAATGGTTTACCCACAGTAAAAAGTACTGCTATTTTCAATATGTTCAAACACCTGACGCATATCCTGTCGAAACAATATTATCTCGAAAATTAATAACAAAAATTTATTGAGCAACGAATAGGCAGATATATAAAAACGATATAAAAATATATCTGCCGGGTATAAAACAGCTCTGACAGTAAACTACAAGTATTAATTACATTTCTAAGGTGAGATCAGAGAAAAAACCCGCCATCAAACGATTAAACAGCTCTGGTGCTTCCCAAAATGGCCCATGTCCCAAGTTGAGCAAGTTATACACCTGACCAGTCCAGAGATTTTTGTAGGTTATCCCGTTAATGTAATCAATATTAACGAATAAATCTTCTGCGCCATTAACGATAGCCAGTGGCGTTGGGTTTGTTTCAACCAATAACCGTTGATCCATAACGTCCGGTGAAACCGACGCTTCAGACATATACTGCCGGGCCAAACCATCGGTCCGCGCCACTGCGGATCTCAAAAATGGCTCACAAAGTGCGTTTTCTCCATACAACGCCAGGGTATAATCCGTAATCTCCTCTTCTGTCAGCGAAGCCTTACCCGATATTGCCATAAACCGGCTTGGTTTAAATCCAAGACTGACATTCTCTGCGCCTGGACTAACCGGCGGCGTGCCACAAATCATTAGCCCAACAATCCCTGGGAATCGCGGGATCAGCTCTAAACCGATATGTCCCCCCAGTGACCATCCGAAAACAGCAACTTTATCGATGCCTAATTTTTCCAGTACTTCGATGATGCAAAGTGCATAACCAGGTATCGAATAGGTCCGGCGAGGGTCCACTGCATTTGATGAAGCACCGTGCCCTGGTAAATCAATCGCTAAAATCCGGTATTCGTCACCAAAACAGTTAATTTGATGGCGAAAAACGTCTTTGCAACTCGAATTACCGTGTATAAGGAGGACCGGTAACCCATCACCTCCCGTATCAGCAACAGAGATGACAGCATGACTGGTATGAATATCGTATTGTGAAATAGCCATAATACTTTATTTCCTTATGAATATTATTGTAAGTTGCCATTCTTCGGGAATTTTCATAATGCGTTTAAAGACGCCAATAACGCTGTGCAAAAGTGACTTGTATTTATTTGAAAATCAGCCAGACAGAACACATAAACGCAAAGCCAGAGTATCAACTATTGGTGTAGAAAAGCCTGCGGCTCATCACAAGCAGGAAGGGGGATGTAAAGCAAATTATGTAACACCTGTAATATTTTAACAGGGCCAAAATACCTGGCTTTTCAGGGGAATAACATCGTGAGAATAAGCGCCACTCTATTCAATTAGCACTACAATTAAGCAATATATCAAGGTACCCCTGAACGTCGAAATAGAACGCCTTGGGGTACGCCAAGATAATTGATTCAAAATAGCGGAATTTTAATTAAAGCAGAGGCTTCTCCCCTCTTTGCCACCAGCGCAATAATAGTTTATCAATACTTTCCATTGCATTGCCGGTGAAACGCTCTACCATGCGTTTACGGCGTGTATAACTGACACCAATAACTTCACAGTTATCTATTTGAGCAATCAACAGATCATCGCTGACACCAATTTCGTCAATCAATCCCTTCTCTTTCGCCTGTGAGCCGTACCAGTATTCGCCTGTCGCCACACTTTCCACGTCAAGTGATGGGCGATGAGTATGAATAAACGATTTGAATAGTTCGTGAGTCTGATTCAGATCTTCCTGAAACTTTTTCCGACCCTGCTCTGTATTTTCCCCCAACACAGTCAGTGTACGTTTATATTCACCAGCCGTATGGAGTTCCACATCAATATCATTTTTCTTCAATAACTTATGAATGTTCGGAATCTGAGCGACCACGCCAATAGAACCAATGATGGCAAAGGGTGCAGCAACTACACGATCAGCAACACAAGCCATCATATAGCCCCCACTGGCAGCAACTTTATCTACGACGATAGTCAAGCGAATCCCTTTCTGACGCAAACGGGCAAGCTGAGAAGCCGCCAATCCATAGCCATGCACCATTCCTCCAGGACTTTCCAGACGTAACAACACTTCATCTTTTGCATCTGCCACGGCCAGAATTGCGCTAATCTCTTCACGTAATGAATCGACTTCATGTGCATCCATACTTCCTTTAAAATCCAGCACATAAAGACAAGGTTTCTGTAACCCTTTATGACCTGCCTTAGCGTCACTTTTCTTCTGCTTGGATTCGAGCTTTTGTTGCTTATTAAACGCTTTCTGCCAGATTTTTCCTTCCGCTTCCGTCATGCGTGCCCGCTGCATTTGACGCTGTTTATCCCGATATGATTCACCAAGGTCGGTGAGTTTCAGTTCTCCTTTTAGCGAGGATTTCCGCATTCCCATGCCAATACCGAATATTGCCAAAGCAATAACAGCCAACACCAATGTAACTACTTTGGCTAAAAACAACCCGTAAAGAGATAAGTACTCCACAAAATCCACCTTTTGTTTCTTAGACTATGAATTTACAATAAATGCATTTAATTTTTTTCATTTAAAAACAATATATTATAATTAATTCGCATTCAATAAATACGAATATGTACAAATAAAAACGTCCAGTATATCGGCCTCAGTAGCTAATTCTACACCATTAGATAGAGAAATGGGGGACCAGTTCAAAAATGAGGGATTAGATTGCAGAATCACAAAAACCCGGCGTTTCAACCAAGCACTATGACTGTTACCACTACTTGACTGTTACAACTATCTGAAAGAGAAGCAGGAAATTATCGAACAATGGGAAAAGAGATCGTTATCGCTACATACCCGTTATCCTTCAAGTTGCCTCTTTGTTGGCTGCACTCGCTCACCCCGGTCACATCGTTACCTATGCTCCCGGGGATTCTCTCCCTTGCCGTCGCGATGCATCTTGAAATCCATAGGGTATACCCCAAACTTCATTAATGAGAGAAAAAGACTATGATATTCATTTTATTAAATGTAGTAAAATTGACTGTTTTCTTTATATTATTTTCAATATTTAGTTATTTTTTTATTTCAGGAAAAAACGTAAAAAAACAGTAATATCATCGGTGTTATCTGCTGTTGTTTTTATTCTAGTTGAGATTTTATCTCCAGCGCTGCTGCTCTGTTTTTTATATCTCTCTGAATTTTTTTATAATGCCGTGCATTAAATGCGCGGCATATTTAGTCCATAAATAATTCAGGTTGTCTTTAACTAAATAAAATCGTTACATAGCTCTTGTAATTTATTAATAACACGCCCCACATGGAAACCGTCACAAGCAGCATGATGAACCTGAATTGCCAAAGGCAACTGAGTTTGATTTCCCTTTTGGTAAAATTTTCCCATTGTAAATATGGGTGGAAAATAATCGATAAAACTTGCAATGTTCAAGTTAAATCCATCAAAACTTACCCACGGCACTGATGATATGTGAAAGTGATTTTCAGGTAGTTCTGGTTTAGAAAAAAAGCAAAGATCATCTTTATAGGTTTCATAATCATCAGAATAGTTTTTCATAAACTCGGACAGATCAGCATTGAACTCAGTCCAAGTCGCTGAGAATGTTTCTGTTTCCTTGTGAAAGATTGTATACGCAGGATTTACACCATCCCATACAATTAATTCTTCATCTTTTATAGCCATTCTGAACTCAGAATAAGAGTTCACAACTTTTGATATTAAATAAATCATGGTTGGATAGAATTTATATTGTTTTTCTACCAACGAAGATAACAAATGGGTAATATCAATTTTTGCTGTTAGACTAAATCCGCATTGCACAACATTACGGTAATGCAAGAAATGCTCTTTCCTATCCCAGAGATCTATATCAACCTTTGAGTAATTCATGTTTTCCCCTTCTAATGTAAAATTTAACAAATTGATTAAATTAGAAGGGCTGCTCTTTCTGTTTGTATTGGACTCATAATCACTCCGATATGAAATTGGATTAAATACTCAGTTTCTGACGAAGAAAAATTATACATTAGCTAAAAATAAATAACTACCAACACAGCAACTATGCTCCGTTTATCTCCTGAGCAATCAACCTTAGCAAATTTGACTCAATATATCACTTTCTGTTTTGATAGCCCGAACGGCCTCCGACGGTAACAAATCGCGCCATCAATAACAGGAAATCTTCAAATGTTACATTACCAACCAAGACATGACCTCCTACAACAACGTATTATTTTGGTGACAGGTGCTGGAGAGGGTATTGGCCGTGAAGCGGCTTTGACCTATGCCCGTTACGGTGCACAAGTGATCTTACTTGGCAGAACAACACACAAACTGGAAGCTGTCCAAAAAGAGATTGAACAAGCAGGTGGGGTCCCTGCAACTTTTTACACCATGGATCTGCTTACCGCCACAGCCGAAGAGTGTCAGGCATTCGCTGGCGATTTAGCGCAACATTATCCGCATCTGGATGGCGTATTGCATAATGCAGGATTACTGGGAGCTGTCGCACCGATGGCAGAGCAGCCAGTGCAATTATGGCATGATGTTATGCAAGTCAACGTCAATGCGACCTTTATGTTAACGCAAGCCTTATTACCACTATTATTGAAGTCACCTGACGGATCATTAATCTTTACCAGTTCGAGCGTTGGCCGCGAAGGTCGTTGTGGTTGGGGAGCCTATTCCGCCTCTAAATTTGCAACCGAAGGCATGATGCAAGTTTTAGCAGCAGAATATAAACACACTTCTCTACGCGTTAATTGTATTAATCCCGGCGGTACACGCACAAATATGCGCGCCCGCGCATTCCCTAACGAAAATTCTGCTAAACTGAAAACACCGGCAGATATTATGCCACTGTATCTTTATCTTATGGGCAGCGATAGTCTGCATAAAACAGGCATCAGTTTTGATGCCCAACCCGGACGCAAAGCAGGACCAGCCGAATAATGACAATCAATGACAACCAACATCAAAAAAGGCAACAACGCCTAAAAGAAAAAGTGGATTTTCGTATTGAAGCCGCCCAGTTAGAACGGGGTATTCTCATCGTTTTTACCGGCAATGGTAAAGGCAAAACCACTGCGGCATTTGGCACTGTAACCCGAGCGATAGGTCATGGATTTCGCGCCGGTGTGATCCAGTTTATCAAGGGGAAATGGGAGAATGGCGAGAAAAATCTGCTGGAACAGCATGGAGTGAATTTTCATGTTATGGCAACAGGTTTTACCTGGGAAACTCAAAGCCGGGAAACGGATACTGTAGCCTGCCAGCAGGTATGGCGCTATGCGTTAGAGATGTTATCTAATCCCGATTTGGATCTAGTTATCTTGGATGAACTGACTTATATGGTGAGTTATGGCTATCTTCCTCTGGAAGAAGTTATTACTGCGCTCAACCACCGACCGGAACACCAATCCGTTATTATCACCGGCCGGGGTTGTCATCGTGAATTATTGGAAATGGCAGATACCGTGACAGAGATGCGCCCGGTAAAACATGCCTTTGACGCCGGCATTAAAGCACAAAAAGGGATCGATTGGTAAAAAAGGCCCCGTTATAACACACGAGACCCAGAAAACTTAACGACCTTTTGGTGCGGTTGTTCGCCCCGCATTCTGGCGTGAACTGCCCGGACGTTTACCTGCCGATGGACGCGATGCGACTTGAGCATGGCGTTTAACCGCTCGGCGGATTTGGTTAGCTTTAAGACGGCGTTGATCACGCCCAACGGCCACTTTGGAAACCGTCTCTTCATTCAAATCCACTAATTGGCGTAAATAGTTAGTCTGCTCCAGACCCAATTCCGTCCATCCCCCGCGTGGTAAGCCTTTTGGCAAACTAATATCCCCATAACGCACACGAATAAGACGACTCACCTGTACACCAACTGCTTCCCAAAGACGACGAACTTCACGGTTACGTCCTTCTGTCAGCGTGACGTTATACCATTGATTCATCCCCTCTCCCCCCTTAAACGCGATAGTACGGAATGAAGCTGGACCATCTTCCAGTTGAATCCCTTTAGCCAGTTGTTTCAATTTGGCATCATCAACTTCACCAAAGACACGGACAGCATATTCGCGTTCAACTTCACGGCTTGGATGCATCAAGCGATTAGCCAGTTCACCATCCGTGGTAAATAGCAACAAACCACAGGTATTCACATCCAGACGCCCAACCGCTATCCAGCGGGAACCTAGCAATTTAGGCAGACGATCAAAAACCGTTGGCCGTCCTTCTGGATCATGACGAGTACAAAGCTCACCTTCTGGTTTGTAATAAGCCAAAACACGGCAAACCGCTTTTTGTGATTCTTTGATATTTAATACCCGACCATCGAGGCGGATTTTTGTGGCGGGCTGAACTTCAAGGCGATCACCTAAAGTCGCAATCTTACCGTCAACACTGACGCGCCCCTGTTGAATATAACCTTCTATTTCGCGGCGGGAACCGTGACCGGAACGCGCGAGAATTTTCTGTAACTTTTCAGATTTCTGTATCTTACCGCTCATTGAGCAACCTCTGTTGTCGCCTTCACAGGCGTCGTGTTATATATCAATCAATACGTTATGATAGAATTCAATCATAACAAACTGATTTTAATACATTTGATAGCATAGAATGCTAGAAAATAGCTCATACATTCTAATCCGTGGCCGAGCATTCTACACTAATTTCAGACACAATGATTCTAATCCAGCAATTCCCATCACACGAAAACTGAAAACATCATGGCTGGCGTAAGGTAACAATATCTCCATCCTTATCGCGATTTACCGACATTTAATATAACAGATTCCCCATTATCAGGATTAAAAAACCCAACACTGATCACATTTCATACTAGCCATTCTGACGGTCAATTAATTACACATTAGAATGATTAGATAATATAACTAAATGAAGTGACCGGCAGCGGACAATCTAACCTGCAAGGCCAATTGGAAATTTTCGGCTATAAAGCCAATGTGATGATTGCCAACCCCAACGACATTACTTGTGATGGCTATGGTTTTATCAATACTTCGAGTGCAACCCTGACCACGGGTAAACCTCAATTTGATAAACAGGGTGCGTTGGAAGCCTTAGAAGTTAAAACAGGCCAAATCACCCTTGGCGGTAAAGGATTAGATGGCAAGGCGACAGATTATGTCGATATTATCAGCCGGGCAACGGAATTAAATGGAAAAATTCAGGCGAATAACCTGTCCCTGACGCAAGGCGCTAACCGAATCAGCTTAAAAGATGGCACAGTTAAACCTATACCAAAATAGATTTCATTACCGCCGCCTAAATTCTCATAGCTTCTATGCAATTTCGCAAATGCTTTTTCAATCAGGTAATACCAAAATTCATTTTTATTTTCCATAGCAGAAAAACTAATTCTTGGCAGATCATCGCCAATCAATAAATAACCCATTGTCGATTGATTGATGATTCTGATCGAATAAACCCCCGTTGGGTTATAAACCAGCGGATAGATAGCAGAAAATAACAAATTATGCCCTTCAGGATGGGATGCAATTGCCCCAATGGTGCTAACAAAGCCGCAATTACCAAGATAAAGCTGGCCCATATCGATCATCTCTATCCCTTTAATAAACATGTTAGGGGATTCAATAAAATCTTTAATACGGTTATGCTTATCAACTCCCCCGCTTTGCCATTGCTCAGGAGGATATGAATCATCCAATAAATAACCATTCTTCTCTGATAACTCTTTAATTAAGGCCAATACCGGATCTTTTGCATATAACGTGACGCCTTTAAAGTCAAAAGGTTCACAAGCAGCCAGAATATCATTTAATTCACTTAATTTTACCGCTTTATCAGGATCTCCGCTCAATGCTTCTTGCACTGATTTTTCAGCATATGCGTCACGTCCACATGCGATTAAATCTCTATCTGGTGATTTCTGCCATGTATGAACATTAGCGACATCAACTGGTTTATCGGAGAAATTAATAACTGACATTTTCAATATCCCTTGATTTTATAATGGATGGATAACCTTACGCTGTTATTTATATTAAATATCCAGCCCAAAGATTTTTACCTAATAATATAATTAAATAATTAGCAAATAAACTTACCTTGGGTAAGGTAAATATTTCCTTATCACGTTATTAAAATCAACTTAATTAACCTGAGTTCTGGTTAAGCCGTCACTAATATGTCCATTTCTGAGCGGGAGATATTCAGTGACGGTTTGTTCTCTTTGAAACAATAAGCGATTAGCCCTCCTAACACATTCAACATGAATCCCTGT
>NZ_CAWNXG010000053.1:0-28199 GCF_963878145.1 Photorhabdus sp. S10-54
GTGGTTTGGGGCAGTTCGCCAATTCGGCAGGTGAAAACTAATCCATCCATATTTGAAACCTTACATCATTGAACCATTATCCTGAAACGGGGATAACGCAAGAAGCCATTAAACGAGCCATGACATGTGGCTCTTTTAAATAGCGGCGGTCTGTTCCGCGGTAAAAAAATGACAGCGCAAAATAGCCATCATTTAATACGTGGCGTTAGCGAGAACAATAGACCGCGTCCAGCTGAGTAGGATGGAGTGGAGACAAGTAACAGAGAATTTCACTCTCTAAATATTATGACCACAAGATCACGATATTTGTCATATGAACATGAAAAAATGTGATAAATATCACATAAAACAGCTAATTAATCGCTATCAATGTCTGGAGTGAATAAAAAAAGGTCACCGGGTTGAATATCAAGGCAAAACCCAAGCGTGCCCATGAAGCTAAATGAGGAAGGGAACCAGCAAAAAAGCGGTTCCCTTATTCAACCATTAGCTTCCTATTAAGAAACGACTGGTACAATCAATCCTGCTCACCGATTTCACTGACGATGAATCGCAGCATGAGATGTATCACTCAGTGAGGAGCGACGAAAATTGAACCATACCAACACCGCTATTATCAGGAGAAGCAGGGACGCAGCGCCCATCACAGAAAAAACAGCATCGTCGAACGCTGACTTAGCAAGACTTACCAAAGCCTGCCCCGCATCCGGCGCCATTCCTTTAGCCGCAGTCAACGCGCCATCAATACCATCTTTAGCCGCATCGTAGATGGGAGAATTTACTGGAATTTCAATAAAATAGCTATAGATGACTGACATAATACTACCCATGATAGCAATGCCCAACCCACCGCCCAATTCATAGGAAACCTCTTCAACGGACGCCGCCATACCTGCCCGATTTGGCGGTACAGCCTGCATGATAGTACTGGACGCCGCAGTCATTGTTGCCCCGATACATGTCCCCAGCACAAAAAAGCAAACTACCTGCACAGGTAGAGACATTGAGAAACTCGCCATGAGAGCCAGTATGGCAAAGGCATACACCAGCAAAGAGGTAATGAGGAATCGTTCACTGCCTAAACGAGGAAGAATCCAACCACTCACAGGACTTGCGACAATCGCACCCAATGAAAAAGGCAGAAAATAGAGCCCGGCTTGCAAAGGTGTTAATGACAATACCAATTGCAAACGCTGGCTTAACACCAAATTAATACCCATCAAACAGGCGGAAGCCACTAGCCCAGAGATAACCGCAGATGAAAAGGCTGGGCTTTTAAAAAGGTTAAAGTCAATCAATGGATGCACACTACGTTTCTGCCGTCGAATAAACAGCGCCAGAAAACCTATCGTCAAGGTGAAAGTGACCAATATCCCGATATAGGAGGGATCTTGTTTGGCAAACTCCTTGATGGCATAGGCGAAACTTATCAAGACAACCATGATCTGCAATGAGCCAATAAGATCCCACGGATGAGACGAATCTGTTCTCGCCGTTGGGACAAACAACCACGACAGAATTAATGTCACAATCACCAGAGGAACGTTGATCAGAAACACTGATCCCCACCAAAAATATTCAAGCAATAAGCCGCCAATCAGGGGACCTATTGCCGCGCCGCCAGAGGCAACCGCTGTCCAAATCCCAATGGCAAATGATTTCTCATCTTCATCTTCAAATGTCAAAGCGATAATCGACAATGTGGCAGGCATCATTATTGCCGCGCCAACCCCTAATAATGCCCGAAAAACAACCAACATTTCTGGCGAATAAGAGTAGGCCGCTATCAAGGATGAGAAGCCAAAGATGATGAGACCATAAACAAACAACCGTTTATGCCCAATGCGATCTCCCAAGGTACCCGCGCCTAGCAACAGCCCAGAGACGACAAGAGGATAGATATTCACTATCCATAACTTTTCCGTTGTATTCGCCCCCAAACTGTGGGTCAGACTCGGTAACGCGGTATATAACACTGTCATATCGATAGCAACCAGCGATAACGCGACTGAAACAGCAGTGAGCACCCACCATTTCTTTATCATATTCATTTCATTCATCCATTTTTACTGCTATACCCGTTATCTTTCAAGTTGCCTCTTTGTTAGCTGCACTCACTCACCCCGGTCACATCGTTATCTATGCTCCCGGGGATTCACTCCCTTGCCGTCGCAATGCATCTTGAAATCCATAGGGTATATGTCATCTCCAGAAAATCTGGCGTCATTTAGACGCAATAACTATCATATTCTTGCAATAAATTGTTAACGTTAATACTAAGAGTGATATCTCGCTTTAACTTTTTATTTAATTCCGTTTCAGTTACCCCCTGAATAGTGCCTTGATTAACGAGCCTAGCCACTCGACTACGTGACAATGAAAGCTTTTTGGTCAAGATTGAGATCAATCTGATAGGAATGGGATATTCAAGCTGAATTGTGATCTCTGCCGCTGGAATTTGGGTGATATCCTGAAGCTCTTTACCTTCTATGATAAAGTCAGGAGCAGCGCCGAGTTCGGCTCTATTTTTTGCCAATACTCGATAATCAAAAGCATATCGCCGTATTTCATCTTGATCATTGTGCAAAAACCGTTCATACAAATTGCTTTCCAATTTGTTGACATGAATCCTGGAAAAAATATCAATATTCCAAGTGTAATCACATTTTTCACATTTATAGATGTTCCACACATCTAAAACTTTTTTTTGCGCATTAACCCTAAAAGTGCCGGCTGGATAAAACTCCTTTTTTACTTCACAGCTAGGGCAACGTTTCAAAATGGCCTGATAGCCTACAGGCCTTACTAACCAGATAACATTTCTATTTGTCATGATAGATCCACGTTTAAATTGGTTAAATAAGTTACGGCTAAATTGGTCAATTTCAGATCTGATTTTGATGATATTCTATAACATCAGATCTTGAAACCCTTTATCAATTCGTTGCTTAGTGACATTAATGTTTATGTTTTGCAGATCTTGGTACAGCACACAGCATTCAGATAACAGATGAGACGGAATGACCTTTTTTATATCCCCACCTGAAACTGTTGCATGTTAGGTAGAACACCTGCCTCATATCATTCTTTTACCAGGGCAACAGAACATTACCCTCCAACAGTAGCTAAGCTTGTTCCCCAATTATGATAAGCTCGATGTAAGCGATTTCAGGGAGTTCCGTATTAATTACTATATGCAATTTACGGATACAAAAGTTACCATGACCACTTCATGGTATCGAAAGTTACAATATTATTAGCACTATTTGCCCATATGCTAGTTAACAACAAATGAAAATTGCAATTTTACACCGTAATGGCCTTGGTGATTTAATTTGCACTCAACCATTAATCAAATATTTACAATATAAATTTCCCATAGCAGAGATCCATCTATTTATCGAATCTAACAATAAGGAATTAGCTGATTATCTTTGCCCTGAAGTTACAATATACCCAATGGATTTCAAGATGCATCGCGACGGCAAGGGAGTGAATCCCCGGGAGCATAGATAACTATGTGACCGGGGTGAGTGAGTGCAGCCAACAAAGAGGCAACTTGAAAGATAACGGGTATACATATTATTCCCAGAGGAAATAAATATATTACGACTCTGGGAACCGCATTGAAATGGCGTAAATTACATTTTGATATCGCCATTTCAGCAAAACCCACCCCCATGAAACTGAATAATCTATTTTTATGGCGTTTAGGGACCCAAAAATGTTTAGAAATTATTTTCCAAATGTGAGATTTATTATCTCCACTCTTCGACATGACAGATCAAATGCTGAGAAATTATCTGCAATGATAAGAGACCAAACTCAAATAGTAGAATGCCAATCATTACACTCTTTTTTATCACTTCTCAACAGTACCGATCTGATCATTGTCAGTGATGGTGGAATATGCCATTTAGCCGCCGCGTTAAACAAAAAATTACAAGCTGTAGGTAAAGTTATTTACACTTACTCATGCGAATGCGCAGTAACTTGTTAACTGTTTCGATGTCACTCCACCAAACAGAAACGCTAAATGTATATGTATACACCACATAGATGACATCTGTTAACGCCGCAGTTCCAGCTCAATTAATTTCTTCCATGACTAAAACTGTGATTAATGATTTTGACGATGAAATATACAGCCACATCGATAGCAATAGAATATCCGAATTAATAATAAGACAAAAATGAATCAATTTGTCTAATTTATATCATGATGAAAAATAAGACATTAAATAAACATCATTATTATTTCTTGATTAAATTAACTCAATCAATCGATTAATTTAATTTTATAACACAATGAAATAGAAAGAAATTTTAATTAATTTCAAAAAAAATACTATTTTTTTGTTTAAATTGTTGAAAAAGATCATATTTTAGTTAATACTACTTTCCATCGAGTGAGAATAAAACTAAAGCAAAGACGAAATTCTGAATTGGAAATCAACTTAAGGTTCTAAGAAAAATAAGAAGAAATTTTCGTTATCTTAACTGTGGTTAAGATGGCAGTTTATCCGATCGTATTAATATCATTAATGCGATGGCATTACATATTACGGTTTGCCCAATCAGAATATTCACTTTCTTTGAGTAAGATACTAGTGCGTTGAGTAGCTATAGACTACTTTTATTAATATCGCTATTGAATCTCCATTTCAATAAAAATAGTGAAGATGAATCTATCCATATGATGTACTATGTACCTTGCCTATAAGAACTTTTCACTACGTTATTAGCAATACATTAAAAGAATTTTGTTATACCCTATGGATTTCAAGATGCATCGCGACGGCAAGGGAGCGAATCCTTGGGAGCATAGATAACTATGTGACCGGGGTGAGTGAGTACAGCCAACAAAGAGGCAACTTGAAAGATAACGGGTATATTAACACGGGGCTTATCGTGTCGTAGGGTTTTAAACATCTTAATAAAAATAAGAATTATTACTAACAACACGAATAAGCTTACAAGAATAGATGATATCTCAGAGAAAAAACCATTCTTTTCTATATCAAAAATCAATATCATAAATTTATTATCAACAATATAAATACACAGACTATAACATGGTGAGAAACAATGACTAATTTATGATAAACTAAAAATATATGTAAAAAATGGTTAAAAATGCGATTGCATTCTATACCATGATAAAAATGACTTCAATGATATTATCAACCATTAAACTATCCTAATGGTCAGATATATATTTTTATTGGATAGACAAGACTAAAAAACATATTTATTAAGGTAAGGCGTTTTTAAATGAAAAAGAATTTTATTTTGGCTTCTTTAGTGACGGTATCAGCAGTTTTCAGTAGTTTCAGTGCGTTATCTTATGATGGAACAATTAAATTCCGAGGTACTATCCTTGCGAACGGCTGTACTATTAGCAGCGGTAGTAAAGGAATTCAAGAAGTTAATTTTGGCAAAATACCAAAAGAAAGATTTAAGAACGCAACGGGAACCATAGTAGCTTCTCAGTTATTTAAAATTGATTTAACCAATTGCCCCGGTTCAGATATAGATATCCAATTTTTCGGTACTCCAAACTCCGATGATCGTAATTTGTACTCTTCAAACGTTTCCGGCGTCGGTATTCAGCTCACTAAAGATGATAATACAACTAAAATAAATGCCAACGAAAAAGTATCTGGTTATAAAATCACAGGAGGAAATACCAGCATCCCTCTTATAGCAAAATTACAATCAACCCATGCTACAATAGGTCATGGTACTATTAATTCAGACGTAAACTTCACACTTATATACCCATAAAATCAGATAAATACTTTATTAAAGCTAACTTAACAAAATATTATTTATAACTAAAGGAGTAAAAATGCTTCGCTTTATTACTCCCTTTTTGCTTGTCTTTTTTATGGGACAAGTACAAGCAGGGATTACTTTAGGTGGAACTCGCCTGATCTATAATGGCTCACAAAAAGAAGCCTCGATTTCTATCACCAACTCGGATACAGAAAGACCTTACCTTGTACAATCATGGGTAGATAATATCGATAATAGCCAAAATAAAGTACCGTTCGTTATTACCCCGCCATTGTTTAAAATGTCGAAAGAGAGCGAGCACCAAATCCGTGTTTCATATATCGGCAATCATCTGCCAGCGGATCGTGAATCGATATTTTTACTCAATGTCAATGCGATTCCGGCAGTTGAAAAAAATGACAATAGCAAGATGATCATCACGATAAAAAACATTATCAAACTGATTTATCGTCCATCAGGGCTATCTGATAACGATGCTAATGATGCCATTAATCGTTTGGCAGCATCACGTAATGCCAATGGTGTTCAATTAACTAACCCCACAGCTTATTACGTTAATCTTAATGAGATGAAAATTGACGGAACATTAATACCCAGACCCGGATTTATTCCTCCTTTTAGTCATAAAGTATTTGCAACCAAAAATGGCATAAAAAGCGTAATTCTGACTGCTATCAATGATTACGGTGGCACAACAGAAGAGCGCCAGTTTAATTTCTGATAATATTGTCTGATGAGTGTATTGTGAAAAGAATAATCAGTTTTGCTTTAATGATTTGTTGTTTATCGTTGCCAGCATATGCGGAGCTGTATTTCGATATCAATGCATTACAATTATCAGACGAAGACAGAGAAAATATTAATCTGGAGAGTCTGGCAAAAACTGACTCCTACATTCCTGGTGTCTATAAAGTTAACGTTATCGTCAATAAAAAGGATATTGGCATTAAAAGCCTATCCTTTATTGACTGTGGTGAGAAACTTTGCCCTGAATTATCTATCCGTTTACTGAAAGAAATCGGGGTAAAAATAACAAGCTTCCCTGAATTAGCATCACTTGCTGAACAAGAAATCATTTCTCAACCAGAAAAATATATCCAACATGCATCAGCAGAACTGGATTTAAGTCAGCTTACTTTGAACCTAAATTTTCCTCAGGCCGCCATGCAATCACAAATCAGGGGAGATATCTCTCCTGATCAATGGGATGATGGTCTGCCTATGTTTTTCACCAATTACCATCTGACAGGAATGCAATCCTGGAATAAAAATCAAAGTGAACAGAATCAATATCTGAATTTACGTAGTGGTTTTAATTTAGGTCCGTGGCGAATTCGTCATAATAGTTACTACAACCATACGGGTACAACATCTGAATGGCAATCGCTTAAAGCCTATGCTGAACGGGATATTCGCTCATTGAGATCTCGGCTGGTATTGGGTGAAACATCCACCGATAGCATGGTATTCGATAGTTTCACTTTTAATGGCATTAAATTGATGTCTGATAGCCAAATGTTGCCCGATAGCCAGCAAGGGTTTGCGCCTGTTGTCCGCGGTATTGCGATGACTCACGCAAGAGTAGAAGTGCACCAGAAAGATAATATTATTTATCAGACTTTTGTTCCACCAGGCGCTTTTGAAATTACCGATATTTACCCCAGTAACCTGAATGGTGATCTGGAAATATCCATTTATGAAGAAAATGGCAATGTCAGAAAATTTACTCAGCCCTTTGCTGCCTCACCATTGATGATCCGTACCGGTCAAATAAAATATTTTGCTAATATCGGTAAATTCAGTGGTGGCAAACAGGCCAGTAAAAAAAGATTTATTCAGACAGAAGCGATTTACGGGTTATGGGATAGCACCACCATTTATGGTGGAGTCATTGTTTCTTCTGACTATCAAAGTCATGCATTAGGTTTAGGGCATAATCTGGGAAAAATTGGGGCGGTGTCAATCGATGTCACCAATGCAGCAACTCATTTTCCAAATGGAGAAAAGAAAAGAGGACAATCTTATCAGATACGCTACAGTAAAGGTTTTACTGAAACCAATACAACAGTGACATTAGCAGGTTATCGCTACAATACCAATGGTTATTATAGCTTTAGCGATGCCAATAATAACCACCCATTTGCTGATAATAACAGAAATAGCTCGCCTAAAAACCGGATGCAAATAACGATGGGTCAAAGCTTAGGACAATATGGCAGTCTTTCATTATCGGCTTGGCAGCAAGATTACTGGCAAGATAAAACCCGTAAGAATCAGTCATATTCTATGTCCTATAATTCTAATATTCATGATATCTCTTTGTCATTGAGCTATAATTACCATCGTAATCGCTCAAGTATTAATAATGATCAAGTGTTTTCATTCAATATCAGTATTCCTCTGGATAAATGGCTGCCATCAGATAATCACAGCGCATCGGTAGATTATGATACCGCTTATAACACCAACGGTAGCAGCCAGCATTCAATGATATTATCCGGCTCTTTACTGGAACAACAAAATCTGAACTATATGATTTCTCAGGATTACAGCTACGAAAAATCAGAGAAAGAAAAACAATCAGGTAATGCCGCCAGTCTATATTACAGAGGTTCATATGGTTCAATTAATGTAGGCTATACCACTGATCATAGAAAAAATCAGCGGGTTAATTATGGATTAGAAGGCGCAATTATTGCCCATCCCTATGGCGTTACCCTGGCGCAAAATATTAGCGAAAGCGGCGCCAGTGCCTTAATTCGTGCCCCTGGCGCAACCAATGCCAAAGTACTGAATAATAGCTCTATAAGTACAGATTGGCGGGGATATACCATTGTGCCTTATATATCGCAGTATCGGGAAAATATGTTATCTCTTGATACCAATACACTCGGTGATGACGTAGATACTGATAATCCAACCACTAAGGTCATTCCAACCAAGGGGGCATTGGTATTGGCGGATTATTCTATTCGTGTCGGTCATCGAGTATTTTTAACTTTACAACATAACGGTAAGAAACTCCCATTCGGCACAGTAATTACTGGCCCAAATGGTGTCAATGGTATGGTGAATGAAAAGGGAGAAGTTTTCCTCAGTGGTGTAAGTGACACAACAAAATTAACAGCCGATTTAGGCGATAAACAAAGCTGTCATATTCAATTCGATAGTAAATTATATCAAAAAATTAATGGTATTATTTTGACTTCATTGCGTTGTCAGTAATTAAAATAGTATTTACCCAGGGAAAGCATGAAAAATAAATTAATTACATTAGCAATATTATTACTAATACTACTCAACGTTACAAAATCAATTGCCTCATGTAAATTACACAGAGATTTTAAAGCGATTGATTTAAATGTTGATATAAATGAAATTATCAATGCAGACTATAATATCCGAAGACCTATTACCATCGCTGAATACGGTCCTATGGAGCTGGCTAACAAAATAGGAATTAAAGCCGATTCCCCCATTGCTAGCTGTGATAATAATGAAAATATATCTTTCGAAACAACATCAGGGAGAATAGGATTCTCTAAAGAGAGTGGTAGGATAAAAACCAGTGTAGATAATTTATATTTTTCCGTATCTTATGATGGAGATGGGAAGGGTAGCTCTCATGATGGCATCCATAGAAAAATAACGTTAAGAGATATCGGTAAAATAACAATCTATCTTATTCAAACGAGTGATATCAAATCAGGCTCCATACTAAAAAGAGGGTTGATATCTTCTTTATCAACAAGTGATGGTAAAAAGTTAATAAATATCAAATATAACAAGGACAATATAATTGGCAGTCAAAGCTGTATGACATCCACACCCTATAAAGAAATAAAACTTGGAAGGATGAATACTTCTTCATTTAAAGGGAAAGGCTCTACTGCTGGCCGTAATAGCTTTTATATTCTCATTCAATGCAAAGATAAAAATATCCCCACTATTAAGTTCACAGGAGAAGTAGTGAGCCCAAGTCTAAATAGCATTGTTAAACTACATCAATACAGCGAGGGAAAAACCGCCAAAGGTATTGGTGTTCAATTGTTACATGAAAATAATCCTGTTTATATGGATACACCTCTTACTATAACTGAATGGAAAGGTCAAAAAGATCTTTATTATTTACCGCTTACTGCCCACTATTACCAAATAGATGATAAAGTAACCGGTGGAAAAGCTAATGCAACAATACACTTCACAATTGAATACAAATAGCTTTACAACTCCCTCTATTGATATTAGCATATTAACATTATGCTAACATATAAAAAGCGAAACTCTCCGCAGTCGTGTTAACAAATAATTAAAAGCAGATTTATACGAGAAATAAATCTGCTCTATTAATTTCACCAGTAAATTATATCAGAAAGATAATAGCATTATTCTGGCTTCATTGAATTATCGGCAATTAAGAATAAATCTCAACTGGAATATATATGAAACGCTACTTAATGATAATCACAATATTTACATTAATATTACTCAGTATTACAAACACATACGCACGCTGCTTATTAAATGCAAAACAGATTAGCTTAGATATTGAGCTTAATAGTATTAACATTAATCCCAATATAAATGAGAAAAAAAGCATTCTTGTTGGCGAGTTTAGACCATTGCAACTCGCCCAACTCATGAATATTAATGAAAATACGCCGCTTCTTAATCCCCATGATTGTGATCCAACAGGAGAACCGCTTATTTTTACGGGAGATGTATATCCATCTAAAGCTGGAAATACACCTCATGGCACAGGTATGATAACCACAGGAATAGATAATCTCTATTTCTATCTTATTGCCTCTGGAGAAGAGGAAAACATGAAATTACCCACAACAAACGGCAGTAATTACATTTATAAATATAAAGATGGAATGACATTAAAAGATATAGGGAAAATCAGTGTTTATCTTTACCAAGAAGGAATATTGCCATCCGGTAAAGTACTCAGGCCAAGAAAGATTGCTATGTTACAGACACTTGCAGGTACAGAATTAATAAGAATAAAAACTAAAAATAACTATACGATAAAAACTCAAACTTGCTCGACAACAACCCCAAGGCCAATGGTCGATTTTGGTCGTGTGAAGAGTTATTTATTTAAAGGTATCGGCTCTACTGCGGGTAATGCGGGTTTTAATATCGAAATTAAATGTACAGAAAGTGTTAAACCCAAAATTACTTTTTCAGGAGAAAAAATAAATTATGCCCCAGATAGTATAATTCAATTAAATAACCCTAATAGTAAAAATACAGCTAAAGGAGTTGGTATACAAATCTTATATATGGGAACAACACCTGTTTCTCTGGAAAATCCGCTAGTTTTCGGCTATGCAGCAACAAACGTCACCTATAAATTACCTTTCACTGCCCGCTATTACCAAACCGATGAGAAAATAACAGGTGGAAAAGCTAATGCCACAGCATATTTTACCATTCAATATGAATGATATTAAGTATAAACTGTAAGATATCTCATTATCTGGATAATAAACATGGAACAAACAGTTATACACACCAATCAAGCACCGCTGCCAAAAGATGGCCGTGGATTTATCACTCAAATCGAGTATGGAACGGTTGTTAAACACCCCCAAGTACATTTCTGGCAAGCTCGTTTTGAACTTTCACACTATCACGATGAATTGTTCAATCAATTAAATCTCCCCTTCCCTGACACATTAGCTAAAGCCGTCAAGAAACGGCGGGCTGAATATCTGACAGCACGTTATTGCGCCAGACAACTTTTAGCGCAATTAGGGCAACCAGCATTTAATTTGATCTCTGGTAATGATCGCGCCCCAATCTGGCCACAGAACATTTGCGGTTCTGTTTCTCATTCATCTCATTGTGCAATTGTACTAGCGGCACCGCAAATTCATAACCGATTAATTGGTGTCGATGTAGAAGCTATCGTCGATCGTCAAAATATAGATGAAATCACAAAAATGATTGTGAATGACAAGGAAATTCAACTTCTGAAACATTGTCATTTACCACTTGAACAAGCATTTACCCTTGCCTTTTCGGTAAAAGAGAGTTTGTATAAAGCACTCTATCCACAAGTAAAACGGTTCTTTGGCTTTGAAGCGGCTGAAATTACTGCCCTATCCCTAGAAAATAATGAAATAACATTAGTGTTGCGGGAAACTCTCACCCATCATTACCCAACAGGTACACTATTTCGCGGGCAATTTATTATCTACCCACAGGAAATATTAACGCTAATTATTCAATAGCTAAAACTAATAATTGCTGATGCTACTCAGCAATTTCATTATTCTTCATTACCATCATTTCCAATGGAGATTTTATTTACTTAACTTCCTTTTCTGTATTTATATTTACAGGTAAGTTATTACCCACAGCAATTAATTCTTCCAACAAAGCGGAAAGCTGAACCAATTTTTCCGGCGAGAAGGCTTTTTCAATCGCCTGATATCCCTGTTCTACCTGCTCTTTCGCCTTTTCATAAAGTTTCTGGCCATCCGGCGTTAAAGAAACATAAAGTTTGCGTTGGTCATTCATCGGTTTAAGACGAAAGATCAATCCGTCACGCTCCATGCGAGTCAATATCCCAGTCAGACTTGGACGAAGAATACAGGTCTGGCAAGACAAATCATAAAAATCAATTGACCGATTACCAGACAGTACACGAATAATACGCCACTGCTGTTCAGTCAGATTATGACTCTTAAGGATTGGACGAAAAAAACCCATTGCGGTTTCTCGCGCCTGAAGTAATGCAATTGTCAGAGATTCATGCATGGGTAATGAAGGCTCTTATCTTAGTTAATCACTGATTTACTCTCTGTTGAAAGTACTATCTCATTCTATAACCACAATAAAAAAGACTAGCACGTCCCTCAGTCAACCACAAAGAAAAAATCATAAAAATATTAATAAGTAAACAAAAATAAACCGCAAAAATAAAGTTAATAAAAAGTTAATGTTAGAGTAATGCTTTTATCCAAAAAAAGATTAATATATTGATTAATAATGATAAAAAACAAATTTAGTGGAGATATTGTTACTGAGATCACAATTAAAATTAACAAACACATTAACATGTTGCAACAACGCGATCCTTGGTTTATTAATATATTAATAAACGCATCTTAAAACCGCCTGTTTAAGTTCATGAGGAATCGTTAATGAAAGGCACTGTCTTCGCCGTCGCCCTCAACCATCAGAGCCAAGTAGATTTCTGGCATGATTCATTTCAGCAAGCACCTTATAACACCTTACCTAAAACACCGGTGTGGTTCATTAAACCACGCAATACCGTTATCACTTGCGGTGAGACAATTCCCCATCCTGCGAATGAAGAGGTCCAAAGCGGAGCGACATTGGCATTAGTGATAGGTAAAACTGCTCGCAAAGTTGCCGTTGAAAATGCAGCCGAATATATCGCAGGTTATGCATTAGCTAATGAAGTCAGCCTGCCTGAAACCGCTTTTTATCGTCCAGCAATTAAAGCTAAGTGTCGTGATGGTTTTTGCCCCATAGGCCAAATGATCCATCCTAAATTCATTGATGCGTTAGATATCGTTACCGAAATCAATGGTCAGGAAGTTGATCGCTGGTCAACAGCCGATCTGGTGCGTTCAGCCACGGAATTAGTTGCAGCATTGAGTGATTTCGCAACCCTTAAAGAGGGGGATGTGATCCTGCTTGGAACGCCACACCAACGCGTGGCTATCAAACCGGGCGACAAAGTTGTTATTCGGGCAGCGGGTTTCCCATCACTGGAAAATCAGGTTGTGCAAGTGGGAGAAAAAGCATGAAACACGCAAGAGTTCACTATCAAGGCCGCGATTTGCTTGTTACCGTCGATGAACAGGAAAATGTCTGTCTGCCTGATGGCAGTAAAATCACCGGCGAATCCGTTCAATGGCTGCCACCCGCAAACGGTACCCTGTTTGCCCTCGGTTTGAATTATGCAGATCACGCCACTGAGCTGGAATTTAAGCCCCCCAAAGAACCGCTGGTTTTTATCAAGGCCGCCAATACGCTAACCGGTCATCGTCAGGTTTCCGTTCGCCCTGATAATGTGGAATATATGCATTATGAAGCCGAGCTGGTTGTTGTCATCGGCAAAACCGCCTACAAAGTCGCTAAAGAACAAGCGATGGATTACGTTGCCGGGTACACCGTCTGTAACGATTACGCAATCCGTGACTATCTGGAAAACTACTATCGCCCTAATCTCCGGGTAAAAAGCCGCGATACATTGACTCCCATCGGTCCGTGGTTCGTTGATAAAGAAGATGTACCCGATCCGCATAATCTGACATTAAGCACCTGGGTTAATGGTGAATTGCGTCAACGCGGCACAACGGCTGATCTGATTTTCAATATCCCATTCTTGATCGCTTATCTAAGCGACTTCATGACGCTGCAACCGGGAGACATGATCGCTACCGGCACGCCAAAAGGATTATCCGATGTGGTTCCGGGAGATGAAGTTATTGTTGAAGTTGAAGGTGTAGGGCGTCTGGTCAACCGTATTGTCAGCCAGCAAGAGTATGAGGAGAGTCTGTAATGACCGTAATTAACCATTGGATCAACGGCAAAAACGTCAGCAGTAAAACCTATTTTGAAACCACAAACCCGGCTACCGGCGAAGTGCTGGCTGAAGTCGCTGCCGGTGGTCAGGAAGAGATTGATCAAGCCGTCGCCGCCGCAAAGGCAGCATTCCCCAAATGGGCCGATCTGCCGATGAAAGAACGTGCTCGCCTGATGCGTCGTTTGGGTGAGCTGATCGATGAGAATGTGCCTGAAATCGCCGCAATGGAAACCAAAGATACCGGTCTGCCCATTCATCAAACACAAAATGTCCTGATCCCTCGCGCTTCTCACAACTTCAACTTCTTTGCTGAAATTTGTCAGCAAATGAACGGCCATACCTATCCCGTTGATGACAAGATGCTCAATTATACGCTGGTGCAACCCGTTGGCGTTTGTGCGCTGATTTCTCCGTGGAACGTGCCATTTATGACTGCCACCTGGAAAGTTGCACCCTGTCTGGCGCTAGGTAACACCGCAGTGCTGAAAATGTCAGAACTTTCCCCATTAACCGCAAACCGTTTAGGGGAATTGGCACTAGAAGCCGGTATCCCTGCCGGTGTGCTAAATGTGGTTCAGGGATATGGCGCTACCGCTGGTGACGCGCTGGTGAAACATCACGATGTACGCGCGGTTTCGTTTACCGGCGGCACAGCAACCGGCCGTCAGATTATGAAAAATGCCGGCCTGAAAAAATATTCAATGGAGCTAGGGGGTAAATCTCCGGTTCTGATCTTCGAAGATGCGGATATTGAGCGGGCACTGGATGCCGCGCTGTTCACCATTTTCTCTATCAATGGTGAACGTTGTACCGCCGGTTCACGCATTTTCATTCAGGAAAGTATCTACCCTGAGTTTATTAAGCGTTTTGCGGAACGCGCTAATCGTTTGCGGGTGGGTGATCCACAAGATCCAACCACCCAGATCGGTGCACTTATCAGCAAGCCGCATTGGGAGAAAGTCTCCGGTTACATCCGTCTGGGAATAGAGGAAGGTGCAACGTTGCTGGCTGGTGGACCAGACAAGCCCATCGATTTGCCGACACACCTGAAAGAGGGCCATTTCCTGCGCCCAACGGTGCTGGCGGATGTTGATAATCGTATGCGGGTTGCTCAGGAGGAGATCTTCGGCCCTGTCGCCTGCCTGTTGCCATTCAAGGATGAAGCAGAAGGTCTGCGCCTGGCAAATGATGTGGAGTACGGTCTGGCTTCTTATATCTGGACGCAGGATGTCAGCAAGGTATTGCGTCTGGCCCGTAATATTGAAGCCGGCATGGTATTCGTCAATACCCAGAACGTCCGTGACCTGCGTCAACCATTCGGCGGCGTGAAAGCCTCCGGCACCGGCCGTGAAGGCGGTGAATACAGTTTTGAAGTGTTTGCTGAGATGAAAAACGTCTGTATCTCTATGGGGGATCATCCAATCCCACGTTGGGGGGTATAACCGTTCCGTCAGCGTTAACCACGGCGAATTCCGGTTCGCCGTCCTGATATCAAATGAGGATTTTATGGGTAAGTTAGCGTTAGCAGCCAAAATTACACATGTGCCATCCATGTATCTGTCTGAACTACCGGGGAAGCATCATGGTTGCCGTCAGGGAGCGATTGATGGTCACAAAGAGATCAGTCGCCGTTGTCGCGAAATAGGTGTCGATACCATTATTGTGTTTGATACGCACTGGTTGGTGAATAGTGCCTATCACATCAATTGCGCCGACCATTTCTCCGGCATTTACACCAGTAATGAATTACCCCACTTCATCCGGGATATGAGTTATGAATATGACGGTAACCCTGAATTGGGACAAATGATCGCAGAAGAGGCACGCAATGTCGGCGTACGCGCTCAGGCGCATGAAATCCCAAGCCTGAAACTGGAGTACGGCACGCTGGTACCAATGCGTTACATGAACAGTGACCGACATTTTAAAGTTATCTCGGTCTCCGCATTCTGCACGGTCCATGCTTTTGAAGATAGCCGTCGTCTTGGAGAGGCAATTCTGACAGCGATTGAGAAATATGACGGCACCGTGGCGGTACTCGCCAGTGGTTCCCTTTCTCACCGCTTTATTGATGATCAACGCGCTGAAGAGGGCATGAATAGCTATACCCGAGAATTTGATGAACAGATGGATCATCGGGTAGTTCAGCTCTGGAAAGAGGGCAAATTCAAAGAGTTCTGCAAGATGCTGCCGGAATATGCAGATTATTGTTATGGCGAAGGCAATATGCACGACACGGTGATGTTATTAGGTCTACTCGGTTGGGATAAATATGACGGTAAGGTGGAATTTCTGACTGAACTGTTTGCTAGTTCCGGCACCGGGCAAGTCAACGCCGTATTTCCACTACCTGATTACATCACCGATAAACCCGCGATCCCCTGATTAGGAGCAACTTATATGCCACATTTTTATGCTGAATGTACGGAAAACATCCGCGAACAAGCCAATTTGCCTGAGTTGTTTGCCAAAGTGAATCAGGCGCTGGCCGAGACCAGTATTTTCCCATTAGGCGGCATACGCAGCCGCGCCATCTGGCTGGATACCTGGCAAATGGCCGATGGTCAACATGATTACGCCTTCGTCCATATGACACTGAAAATCGGCGCAGGACGCAGCCTTGAAAGCCGTCAACAGGTTGGTGAAATACTATTCACTCTGATCAAACAACATTTTGCCTCGCTGATGGCACAACGTTACCTTGCCCTCTCTTTTACAATGGAAGAATTAGACCCGGTATTGAACTACAAACAAAACAACGTCCACGCCTTGTTTCGTAAGGAGTAGTGATGCCGAAGCCCTTTCATCCGCATCCTCCTCGCTGGTTAATCCCTTTATTAGGCGCGCTGGTGGCCTTCGGGCCTCTGTCGATTGATATGTACCTGCCCGCCTTGCCGGAAATGGCAAGGCAATTACAGGCAACACAAGGGCAGATGCAACATACCTTGGGCTCATTTTTCGCCGGTTTCTGTATCGGTATGCTGTTATACGGCCCACTGAGCGACCATTTAGGGCGCAGAAAACTGCTGCTCAGCGGTATAACATTATTTGTCGTTGCCAGTGCGTTGTGTACCTTGGTGACACAAGTTGAACACTTGATTTTACTGCGCTCATTACAGGCATTTGGCAGTGGCGCCGCAGTGGTCATGGGCCGAGCTATCGCCCGTGACATCTATGGCCCGCAGGAATTACCACGCGTGCTATCACTCATGACCTTAGTGACCATGATAGCGCCGCTTATCGCCCCATTACTTGGTGGTTTATTGTTAACCTATTTCAATTGGCAAGCCATATTTACGCTATTGAGCCTATTTGGTTGTATCAGTGGGATATTATTACTATTTTTCTTGCCAGAAACGCTACCCGCTCAGAGTAACAATGGAAAACTTATCACCGCTTTTAAAAATTACGGCAAGTTACTGACTGACGGTGAAGCGATGGCAACTATCGGCACATTAGCCTTTACTTGTGCCGCTATGTTCGCATTTATCAGTGGTTCCCCTTTCGTTTATATCAATTATTTTCAGGTTCCGGCAAATTACTACGGCTTACTGTTCGCCTGTAATGCGCTAGGCATGATGGCAATGGTGCTGCTCAATGTTCGTTTACTAAAAGTCTACGATCTTTCTCGTCTGTTATTCATTCAAACCAGTGCTCAACTGCTGTTTGGCATCTTACTGGTTATCTTTTATCAACAAAGTCTGACTGTAATCGTCATTTTGGTCGTACTGTTTATCTCGCTGGTTAATGCCATTGGTACTAACAGCCTCTCTTTATTACTTCAACATCGCGGTCAACTTGCCGGCAGCGCCAGCGCACTCGCTATTTCCGCGCAATTCGCTATGGCCGCACTCGCCAGTGTTGCCGTCTCTTTACTCCAAGATGAAACCCCTTTTGCGATGGCCCTTGTAATGACAGTTTGTGCTGGATTGTGTTGGTTATGCCAACAGCTAGCCACTTTCTACCAGCGAAAACCTCTCACACAAGTGTCTTCAGGAGAAAAAAATCATGACAAATAATGTAAATACAGAATTACTGCGTCAACAAGCTTATATCAACGGACAGTGGACTGATGCCGACAACCAAGCAACTTTTAAGGTGACTAACCCGGCAAACGGTGAAGTTATTGCCCACGTCAGTAATATGGGCGCCGCTGAAACAGAACGCGCAATTGCAGCCGCTCAGCAAGCCCTGCCTGCCTGGAGAGCCATGACAGCCAAACAACGCAGCCAGATCCTGCAACATTGGTTTCAGTTAATGCTGGCAAATCAACAGACACTGGCTGAATTGTTGAGCCGGGAGCAAGGGAAGCCACAGACAGAAGCTATGGGCGAGATCGCTTATGGCGCCAGTTTCATCGAATGGTTCGCGGAAGAAGGTAAACGTACCTACGGTGAAACCATTCCAAGCCCATTGCCCGGTCGCCGGATTGCCACGATCAAACAACCTATTGGCGTTGTGGCAGCCATTACACCGTGGAACTTCCCCAACGCCATGATCACCCGCAAGGTTGGCCCTGCTCTGGCAGCGGGCTGCACGGTGATCCTAAAACCCGCCTCGGAAACCCCACTTTCCGCTCTGGCTCTGGCCGCGCTAGCGGAACAAGCCGGCATTCCCGCAGGGGTATTCAATGTGGTGACTGGCATCGATGCGAAAACCATCGGCGGGGTTATGACCCAAAGCCCGATTGTTCGCAAACTCTCTTTTACTGGTTCAACCCGTGTCGGTAAGCTCTTGATGGCACAAAGTGCCAACACCGTGAAAAAGCTATCACTGGAATTGGGCGGCAATGCACCATTTATCGTTTTTGATGATGCTGATATTGATGCCGCGGTACAAGGAGCGTTGATAGCTAAATTCCGCAACAGCGGTCAAACCTGTGTTTGCGCTAATCGAATTTTGGTGCAGGAAACCATTTATGACACCTTCGCCGAACGTCTGGCACAAGCCGTTAATCGGTTGCAGGTTGGCCCGGCCAACGATGCCAAATCACAACAAGGCCCACTGATCAATCAAGCCGCCGTCGATAAAGTCGAGGAACATATCAACGATGCCGTTTCTCGTGGCGCACGCATATTAGCCGGAGGTAAACCACACGCTCTTGGCGGTCTGTTCTTCGAACCTACCGTATTAGCTGATGTCAATAAATCCATGCTTATCTCCCAAGAAGAAACGTTCGGCCCTATTGCTCCCCTGTTCAAATTCCGTGATGAAGCAGAAGCCATCCATCTGGCAAATGAGACTGAATTTGGGCTGGCGGCTTATTTTTATTCCCGCGATATCGGCCGGATCTACCGTGTGGCAGAAGCACTGGAGAGCGGCATGGTCGGGATCAATGAAGGTTTGATCTCTAATGAAGCCGCCCCATTTGGCGGCATTAAACAATCGGGCCTGGGACGTGAAGGTTCTCGTTACGGTATCGAAGATTATCTGGAAGTGAAATACCTCTGCTTTGGTGGCATAGAGGACACAGGAGTTTAACCGCATGTTACAGAAAGAAGTCGTATCACAGGTTGCACATCGTCTGCATCAGGCAGAAAAAAGCCGTGAACAAATACGCCAGATCTCATTGGATTACCCTGAAATCACCATCGACGATGCTTATGCTATTCAGCGTCACTGGGTGGAGTTGAAAATTGCCGAAGGTCGCGTACTCAAAGGCCATAAAATTGGCCTGACCTCAAAGGCCATGCAAGCCAGTTCACAAATCAGTGAGCCAGATTATGGCGCTCTGCTGGACGATATGTTTTTCCCTGATGGCAGTGATATTCCATGTGATCGCTTTATTGTGCCCCGTATTGAGGTCGAACTGGCATTTATCCTGGCAAAACCTTTGCGTGGCCCAAACTGCACCCTGTTTGATGTTTACAATGCGACCGATTACATCATTCCAGCGTTGGAATTGATCGACGCCCGTTGCCATAACATCGATCCGGAAACCAAGCGTCCACGTAAAGTGTTCGATACGATTTCTGACAATGCCGCCAACGGCGGCGTCATTATGGGCGGCCGCCCAATTAAACCTGATGAGTTTGATCTGCGCTGGATCAGCGCCCTGCTCTATCGCAATGGCGTGATTGAAGAATCCGGTGTCGCGGCTGCGGTACTTAATCATCCGGCTAATGGTGTCGCATGGTTAGCAAACAAACTGGCCCCACATGGTGTTCAGCTTGAAGCGGGGCAAATCATTCTCAGTGGATCTTTTACCCGCCCGGTTCCAGCCAATAAAGGGGATACCTTCCATGTGGATTATGGCCCCATCGGCGCTATCAGTTGCCGTTTTGTTTAAGGAGGAAAAATATGGATCGGTTAACCAATAAATTTAAACAGGCGTTAAAAACAGGCCGCCCACAAATCGGTCTATGGTTGGGGCTTTGTAACCCCTATAGTGCTGAATTAGTGGCCGGAGCCGGTTTCGACTGGCTACTTATTGATGGCGAACATGCACCGAACGATGTTCAGACGATTTTAAGCCAATTGCAAGCCATCGCCCCTTATCCAAGTCATCCCATTGTGCGCCCGCCCTGGAATGATCTGGTCATCATAAAACAACTACTGGATATCGGCGCCCAAACGTTATTAATCCCCATGATACAAAACGCCGAGCAGGCTTACGAAGCGGTTCGCGCAACCCGTTATCCACCGGCGGGTATCCGTGGTGTGGGTAGCGCTCTGGCAAGAGCTTCCCACTGGAACAGAATTCCTGATTATCTGCATCGTGCCAACGATGAAATCTGCGTTCTGGTTCAGGTAGAAACCCGTGAAGCACTCCGTAACCTGCCGGAAATCCTCAAAGTAGACGGTGTGGATGGTGTTTTTATCGGTCCGGCGGATCTAAGTTCCGACATGGGCTTTACCAATAATCCGCAACATCCTGAAGTGAAAGCCGCAATTGAGCAGGCAATCGCCCAAATCAAAGCAGCGGGTAAAGCGCCGGGCATTCTGATGTCAGCACCCAATGTTGCCGAGCATTACCTGAAACTCGGCGCTCTATTCGTTGCTGTTGGTATTGATACAACTTTACTGGCTCGGACAGCGGAAGCACTGGCAGCACGATTTATCGCGCATAAAGATCTGCCGGCAGCACCTTCACCCGGTGTTTATTAATCTCAGCAATCACAATTTAACAACCGATTTACTCAATAAGCTTTTAATTTCCTAAACAACGTAATACACATAAAACAGTAATTAAGGAAAATGATAATGAGCGATTCATCAACTGCCGTGCAACAGCCGGAGCTTCCGGTTGGTCAACATAAACCGCTAACGGCACAACAGCAATCCGTCATTAATAAGCTATTCCGTCGTCTGATTATTTTCCTGTTCGTCTTATTTGTATTCTCGTTTCTGGATCGAATTAATATTGGGTTTGCCGGCCTGACAATGGGTAAAGATCTTGGACTGAGCGCAACGATGTTTGGTCTGGCAGCAACACTATTCTATGTCACTTATGTCATCTTCGGTATTCCTAGCAATATCATGCTCAGCATTGTCGGGGCGCGACGCTGGATAGCCACGATCATGGTGCTCTGGGGGATCGCCTCCACTGCCACCATGTTTGCCACCGGACCAACCAGTCTGTATATCTTGCGTATGCTGGTTGGTATCGCCGAAGCAGGTTTCGTGCCGGGTATCCTGTTGTATCTGACTTACTGGTTCCCGGCTTACTATCGCGCCCGTGCCAATGCGCTGTTTATGGTGGCCATGCCGGTGACGATGGCGTTTGGTTCTCTGGCTTCCGGTTATATTCTGGAAATGGATGGCCTTCTGAACCTTCACGGCTGGCAATGGTTATTTCTACTGGAAGGTTTTCCTTCGGTACTACTGGGAATTGTCGTTTGGTTCTATCTTGATGATTCGCCAAAACGCGCTAAATGGCTGACAGATGAAGACAAAAAATGCTTACAAGAGATGATGGATAACGACCAGCCCACTCAGGTTCAACCGGTAAGCTCATCAACGCATCAGGCAATGCAAAAACCCAGTATATGGCGTGAAATTTTCGCGCCAATCATGCTGATGTATACCCTGGCCTACTTCTGTCTAACCAATACCCTGAGCGCGATTAATATCTGGACGCCACAGATTGTACAAAGCTTCAATCAGGGCAGCAGTAACATCATGATCGGCATTCTGACCGCTATTCCTCAGTTTTGTACCATCATCGGGATGGTTTACTGGAGTCGCCGTTCAGACCGGTTACAAGAACGTAAAATGCATACGGCGCTACCCTATCTATTCGCCGCTGCGGGCTGGATATTGACCTCATTGACTCACCACAGTGTCATTCAGCTCACTGGGATTATTATGGCTTCAGCCGGTTCATTTACCGCAATGGCGGTCTTCTGGACAACTCCGGATCAAGCTATCAGTTTACGCGCAAGAGCGATCGGCATTGCAGTTATTAGCGCTACAGGTAACATAGGTTCAGCACTCAGCCCGTTATTAATCGGCTGGCTGAAAGATCAGACAGGGAGCTTTAATACCGGTCTCTATTTCGTTGCTGGGTTACTGGTCATTGGCGCAGCCATTATCTGGCTGATCCCAATGAAACACGCGAGACAAAGAGCAGCACCGTAATTTTCAATAAAAAGGAAAAACCATCATGGCTGAACCTATCATTGCCAACATTGATATCAGCAAGGATTATGATGAAACCCAAGGCACTGATGATGTGCATTATCAGACCTTTGGCCGGATGGCGGCATTTTTCGGTCGTAATATGCAAGCTCATCGTCACGATGGTTTCTTCCAACTTCATTTTTTGATCACCGGACATATTGAATTACAGTTGGATGCTCAACACTATTCTGTACAGGCCCCGCTGTTTATCCTGACACCTCCCTCCGTTCCCCACGCTTTTTTCACTCAAGATGACAGTGACGGATATGTCCTTACCGTACGGCAAGATCTGATATTACCGTTATTGGAATCACTCTATCCGGCTAATAAAGATATTCTTGATATTCCGGCTATTTGCTTATCCGTCGCGGATAAACCTGAAGAGCTAGCCGCTTTTAATCACTATTGGGCGTTAATCGCCCGCGAATCATCTAATAACTTTATTGGTCGAGAGCAATCGTTGACATTCCTGGCACAAGCTATATTTACCCTGTTATTACGCAATATTCCTCTTGATGATCACCCGATTAATGGCGTGCGAGGAGAAATTAAATTATTTCAGCGCTTTAACCAATTAATAGATAATCATTATCATCATCATCTTTCCGTACCGGAATATGCCCATAAGTTAGATATTACAGAATCTCGGTTAAAAGATATGTGCCGTCGATTCACTAACCGTCCACCAAAACGACTCATCTTTGACCGTCAACTACGTGAAGCCAAACGGCTATTATTATTCAGTGATTGCCCAGTATTTGAAGTGGCTTATCAGCTTGGATTTAAAGATCCAGCTTATTTTGCCCGTTTCTTTAATCGATTAGTTGGCTGCTCACCTAGTCATTGGCGAGAAAAAAATATTCACTAAAAATAAATATCCATGCTAATTATACCAAGACCGGCATTTTCATTCGGCTTGTGAAGCCAACCTCCTGCTATTAATTCGTGCTAAACTGACTCATTTTTATTACGAAATCTCTTCCAAGAATTAAAATTCTGAATATACTGAGACTCTGTAACTCACTGGAACTTTTTGAAGGATAAATGATGGCAACCGGAGTGCCGATATAAATTTATTTAAGAAAAGGAAACACAACATATGCAAAGCCTTCACTATACGGCAGATAAATTCAGGTCCCCAGGTTTTGGTGCCACCGATTTCATACGTTATAAATGGTTATCCAACAATCTACATGACGTAAATGGTCAACATTATTTATGGGCACATGGGATACCTCATGTACGATACAACAAGAAATTAATAACAAAATCTGCTCACCAAGAAAAAACACCTGTTTTATTATTTGCAGGATTAAAACCAAGACAACGCATTTAATCGTGAGAATTTCAGAATGAGCAAATCAGCCATAGTTTTAAATATCACTTATGCTATCTTTTGTATATTATTTATATATATGATGTCATACTTAGAAGAAGCGTATTATATCGGTGGTCAGGATATAGATAATCTCTGTACTGTTTACAGAGAGCTGATAGATGATAATCGTGATGTATTTGCTCCAACATGTTTACTGATTATGTCACCCTTAATTTATGCAACCGTGAAGAAAAGATTCAAATCCCTTTCTCTTAATGTCATTACATTTGCTTTGCTAGGATACTGGGTGTGGCGGTTTTTTATCAGATTAGTCGTGTGCGTTTAGAATGATTTCAAATATTCAGGTAGTGACTACTGAGTGCTACCTGAATGTCAACTCACACTATATCAACTCACGCTATGCGATCATCACAAACATGCCATCTTGATAGTCCAGATCTTTAAGTCCCTCTTAATACTTTGATACCACATTTCTAAGTGTTTCGGTTTTATTAATTTATTCCTCTTACAAATGTAAATTATCTTAAATTTATAAATTTTTGATTGCTTTTTACACACACCCTACAGCAGGATAAAAAAGCACATTAAGGGGAGCAACCAGTATGGCAAATATCATTTATCTAACATTGAAAGGCAAAAAACAGGGGCTGATCTCCGCTGGCTGCGGTTCCTTAAACTCTATAGGAAATAATTACCAGCACGGCCATGAGAATGAGATTTTTATTTACTCTCTTAATGACGAGGGAACAACACGTATCCCATCATCCGGTTATGGTAATAAAACCTGTCGATAAATCTTCGCCTTTACTGACGCGAAGCTTCGATGAAAATGAAGAGCTGGAATGCCTGTTTGAGAATTATCGAACATCACCAACCGGAGGATTAGAAAAAAATTACTCCATCAGGCTAGGCCACGCCTTTATCTCCAGCATAAAATGCCATTTTCCGCATTCCAGAGATAATAATGCCGGCGTACCACAAGAAATTATCTGCTTCACTTATAAAAATATCACGTGGAACAATCTGGCCTGCTCAACTGGTTCTTATAGCTTCTGGGATGACAGGGTTTATTGACGATGAATAATGCCGCTTATTTAACTGATACCCCTGTTGATTCAGAATCTGAGAATGGGTTACGCATTGTTTTATCGCCTGTGCAACTTGCGGCGATCCTATCGGATAATACCATTACCGAGGAAGAGACCTGGAGTAACAGAATATTAGGTGGGGCAAGTTTAGCAGCGGGAGTCGTTGAACTGATTGGCGCTGGCGCTCTTTGTCTGGCGCCCGATCCTTCAACGCTAACTAAAGCTGCCTGCGTTATTATCGGCGCGCACAGTCTTGACGTAATGAATGCTTCTGCCAGTCAAATAATTACCGGCAGAGAAACCACGACGGAAACTTATCAAGAGGCGGTAAACTTAGCAAAAGAATTTGGAGCTGATGATTACACCGCTTCTGAAATAGGGCTTACTGTCGATATCGCTGTACCATTGTCATTTGCTTCAATAGCGGGCGCTGTCAGAGTTGCCTCTGTACGGGTAGGCCGAATTAAGTTAATTGAACATGAATCGCCTACAGGGTTAAAACCGGGTGGACATACTTTGCTTAAACATGTTGGGCTATCGGAGCAGGAGTTAAGGGCGAGGTTTTTAATATCTAAAACAATGAAAGAATCAAGTTGTTTTTATGATACAAAAATAGCAGAGAAAGTGATTTCAAATACCATCAAAAATAATCAGGCAAAAATAACTAACTGGACGAAATATGCTTTTGGAGGTAGCAGGTTAACTATAGATGATGTTTCAAAAGTACCGGTTGGCATCGGCATTACCAAAGGTGTTGAAGGAGTAGACCAATTATATAAAGTGAGAGTTGTTTTATATTACTCTGAATTCAATGGTAAGCCGTACTATATATTAACCGCCTTTCCTAAATATTAATCATATATAAAGAGGATCAATGCAATGAAGAGAAAAAAAGAAATACAACACTTAGATAATTTTATCGGGGCTTATTTTAACCAAGATTGTGAAATATTTGGCGAAACAACAATAGATGAGGTAATAACTGAATATTTAAATAGCGAACCTCCCATATTTATGAAAGGATTAATAGAAGACATTGATTACTTTATTAGTAACTCAAAAGATGTAGAAAAAGATTTTGATAATTTGGGTCATGAATTCTATCCAGAGTTATGGGAAACTACTGCATTAGATTTTCTAAATCATGTATCCAAAAGAGTACGGGATTATCTAAAAAAGGAGGTTTAGCTTATGACAGGACAATATCCATTTTTAGACATTTTAATGCATGCTTACTTTAATCAGGACTTCGATATAATATCAGGTCCCGAGCTTGATGATGTTATCAATGATTTTCTTAATGATGCATCTCAGGGAATGAGAAAAGGGTTAATAGAAGAAATCAGCGATCTTATTGACTCTTCTGAAGATGTAGAGAACACATTTGATTATCATTACCATGATGCTGACGTTCTCCCAGAATGGTGGGGACTCACAGCACTTGAATTTTTAGAGCATGTATCAAAAAAAGCACAGGATTTTTTAAACGAGCATACTGAAAAAGATGAGTAATTAAGGCATTCTGAATTTAACGGTAAACAACACTATATACTAACAACATTCCAAAATTTATGGAGAGGAAGATGGAACTAAATCGCTTAATGTTTGCTTATTTCAATCAAGACTATGACATAATATCTGGCCCTGAGCTTGATGATGTCATAAATGACTACCTTGATACCACGAATAAAGCAATGAAGAAAGAGCTAATAGAGGAAATAGAGTCTCTTATCCATAATTCAGAAAATATAGAGAAAGACTTTCAAACTCTCTATTATAGTTCTAGCTTTTGCCCTAAATTATGGAACACCACAGCATCTGAATTTCTACAATTTGTATCAAAAAGAGCAAAAGATTATCTGGATAAAAACGAGTAATTAAACGTTTTTTCAGACAACAACAAACAAGGAAATTTAATCAATAAGAGTGGTTTATATATTTCAAGCAATTCTATTGATTTTGATTACCAAGAGATCGCAATAATATGAAAGGCCCCAATTAAAATGAACGGACAATATCCATTTTTAGACATCTTAGTAGGTGCTTATTTTTGTCAAGATTATGACTTATTGTATGGAGAAACTATGGATGAAGTCACAGATTGTTTTCTTAATGTTGCAACTCAGGAAATGATAAAAAAATTAATAAAGGAGGTTTAGCTTATGACCGGACAATATCCATTTTTAGACATTTTAATGCATGCTTACTTTAATCAGGACTTCGATATAATATCAGGTCCCGAGCTTGATGATGTTATCAATGATTTTCTTAATGATACATCTCAGGGAATGAGAAAAGGGTTAATAGAAGAAATCAACGATCTTATTGACTCTTCTGAAGATGTAGAGAACACATTTGATTATCATTATCATGATGTTGACGTTCTCCCAGAAGTATGGAATATGAGAGCACTTGAATTTTTAGAGCACGTATCAAAAAAAGCACAGGATTTTTTAAACGAGCATACTGAGCAAGATGAATAGTTAAAGTATTCTTAAATGAAAAAATAAACAAAGAGGTTTAATTCAATGGAAAGAGAAATAGAAAGAAAATATATAGATGAGGTAGATTCACATAATAAGTGCAACATCGTTAATCTGGAAGTAAACATGTTCGTATTCCCTTAAATAATTCATTCGGTGTTTTCCCACCCCGTGTTTTTCGGGGGCGATTATTTAATCGGTTTACCACAAAATTTATTTCCTGATCAGAGATTTCATTAAAATCGGTTTCCTTTGGAAAGTATTGTCTGATTAACCCATTGATATTCTCATTG
>NZ_CAWNXG010000054.1:0-27719 GCF_963878145.1 Photorhabdus sp. S10-54
ATACTACGCTTTTCGCCCGCAGAGTCAAGCGCTTATTGCCGCTTTCTCTGCCCGACCTCACAATGTTTATCAGCGTTGTGTCGGTCAGTGGTGGCGCATTATAGGGCGTTCTTTGGCGCTGGCAAGCATTTATTTAAAAAAAACTGCCGTTAGCAGTTTTTTTCAACAAAACTTGTATTTGTGTATTTTTTTCATACAAAAACTGATGATATCGACAATAATTACTCCAAAACTAAAGTAATATAAGTAGGCAAACTATTTCATCTATTTTACCAGAATCACTTTGAAGCTATTATTTCCGATAAAATTGTACAACTGGAAGCTCATGAAACAATTGTTAAAGGTGACAATCATAGCGTACTTCTCGCTTGCCAAAAGTTATTAACAGAGCGCTAATGATCTTATATAGTAGTGTATTAGATTAATATCCAACCAAACATTGGCTGGATAAAAGTAAGCAGGATTATTAATGGTAAAAACCGCTCGTAATATGGCGGGGCTACCCTGGATTGCTGCAATAGCTTTTTTTATGCAAGCCTTAGATGCAACAATTCTCAACACAGCATTGCCCGCTATTGCTGAAAGCCTCGAACATTCACCTTTAGCGATGCAATCTGCTGTTGTCAGCTATACTCTGACTGTTGCTTTGCTAATTCCAGTCAGCGGCTGGTTAGCAGATCGTTTTGGCACCCGCCGAATATTTATTTTTGCTGTATCCTTGTTTTCTTTAGGCTCCCTTGCCTGTGCTTTGTCAGGTAATTTAGCTTTTCTAGTTGTTTCACGTGTAATTCAAGGAATTGGTGGCGCAATGATGATGCCAGTTGCCCGTCTTGCTTTATTACGTGCGTACCCACGCAGCGAACTTCTACCTGTTATGAATTTTGTCACCATGCCAGGGTTAGTAGGACCAATTCTTGGTCCCATGCTCGGTGGGCTATTAGTCACTTATGCTACCTGGCACTGGATATTTATTATCAATATTCCAATCGGTTTATTGGGGATTATTTACGCTAAAAAGCATATGCCTAATTTTACAATGCCAAAACGTTCATTCGACTTTTTCGGTTTCATACTTTTTGGGCTGAGTTTAATAATGGTTTCTGTCAGTTTGGATTTACTAGGAGAGAGTTCGTTACCCGGCTATATACCTCTGACAATTATGGTTGGTGGTTTTATGATATTATTTGGTTATCTGATGCATGCTAGAAAACAACCCCAACCCCTTATCAGTCTGGAATTATTCCGTATTCGCACATTCTCTATCGGTATTATAGGTAATATTGTTACACGCTTGGGAACTGGTTGCATTCCCTTCCTGATGCCTTTGATGCTACAAGTTGGATTTGGTTATTCAGCGGTCATTGCTGGAATGATGATGGCACCAACAGCTATTGGTTCCGTTATAGCCAAATCTTTCGTTACTAATGTATTAACTCGCTTTGGATATCGTAAGACACTGGTTAGCATAACCATTATTATTGGATTAATGATTTCTCAATTTTCACTGCAATCACCAGCAATGCCCGCTGTCCTTCTGTCTATTCCACTATTTTTACTGGGTATGGCTGTATCCATTCAATTTACTTCGATGAATACCATTACTCTCGCTGATCTGACCGATAATAATGCCAGTTCAGGAAATAGCTTATTAGCTGTAACTCAGCAGTTATCTATTAGCTTCGGTGTTGCAGTAAGTGCAGCTATTCTTCGTTTCTATGAATCTATGCCTTATGGAACAATGGTTGATAACTTCCACAGTACTTTTATTACCGTAGGAATAATCACTTTACTTTCTTCTTCCACCTTCATGTTATTACATAAGGAAGATGGAGATAACATGATCAAGAGAAAGAGCGCCTAAGAACGATAAACTGAGCTACGCTCAATCAGTGTCGGAGTTAATACTAACAATTTAGGATTGCTTTCTGGGTTATCCATCCGATAAAGCAAAGTATCAACAGCCAGCTTTCCTAACTCATCTTTTGGCTGATGAATGGTTGTCAATGGTGGGATCATATAAGGGGCAAGGTCGATATCATCATAACCTATGATGGAAATATCATCCGGTACAGAAAGCCCCGCTTGGTACAGAGCCTGATAAGCGCCAACGGCCATTGCATCATTGCTGGCAAAAACAGCTTCTGGCGGTTCAGGATGTTGCAGCAATTTTTGCATTGATTCAAAACCACCAGCAAATTCAAAATCACTGTAAATTTCATAGCCTTCAGGAATAACAAGACCAGCATTTGCCATTGCCTTTCTATATCCTTGCAATCGATGATTAGCGGGTGTTTTATCTTGTGGACCTGCAATACAGGCTATTTTTTTAAAACCACAGCTAATAAGGTAATTAGTGGCTATCTCCCCCCCCAATAAAGAGTTGTCCTGAATAACATCGCTGACAATATCAAATGGAGACCAATCCATCATAACCATGGGTAAAGGAGGATAACGACGCAAAACATCACAGGAGCTGTGTTGATTTTCAGTACACATAATCAACACTCCATCTACTCGCTTTTGCAGCAAAGTTTCCATGCTGTAATCCATCCGCTTGGCATCACCCTCTGTATTACACAAGATAAGGCTGTAACCACGCTCATAACAGCTTCGTTCAACCCCTCTTACAATTTCAGCGTAAAAGGGATTATTACTGGTCGTGACCAACATACCAATGGTTTTGGTTTGCTTGATTTTAAGACTTCTTGCAAGCGCTGATGGCGCATAATTCAATTGCTCAATCGCATCGTTAACTTTCTTTTTCACACCTTCACTGACATAACGATTATTATTAATAACATGAGATACAGTTGATGTAGAAACGCCTGCAAAACGAGCAACATCTTTCATTGTAGCCACTGTTAATCCTGTTCAGTTAAAAATGCATCAATTTCATTTCGCCACGGGACGGAAGGCTGAGCTCCCTGACGGGTTACCGCTATCGCAGCAGCAGAGTGAGCAAATCGTATGGCAGATGACATGGATTTTCTTTCCAATAATGCTGTCACCAGAGCACCGTTGAAAGTATCTCCTGCCGCAACAGTATCTACAACGTTAACTTTAAATCCCGGAACAATCTTTCCTTTCTGACCGCTTTCACTCAACCATACCCCACGGCTACCCAATGTGATAATTACCGTATCAATACCTTTATCATGCAACACTTGAGACGCTTTTTCCGCATCTGAATCATTTTCTACTTTAATTCCAGTGAGATATTCAGCTTCTGTTTCATTCGGTGTAATGATATCCACCAGCGAGAGCAATTGATCAGATAATTTTCTGGCAGGCGCCGGATTGAGTATCACTTTTGTATTATTTTGCTTAGCTATTGTTGCAGCAAGTTGCACTGTTTCCAATGGAGACTCAAGTTGCATCAATAATGCATCTGCTTCCTCAATAATATTTTGGTAGCGATAGAAATATTCCGGTGTCAACGCCGCATTAGCGCCTGCATTGATACCAATAACGTTTTCACCTTGCTGATTAACGAAAATCAACGCTACACCCGTTGTTTCTCCTTTAATCACTTCAATGCCAGAAGTTTTAATATTATCCTTTGCTAACTGCTGATAGATACGAAAACCAATATCGTCCTCACCAACACAAGCAATAAATGTAATGTCAGCACCGCTGCGGCCTGCTGCTACCGCCTGATTAGCACCTTTACCACCAAAAGCAACTTGATATTGTTCCCCGATCACCGTTTCCCCCGAACGAGGGAATAACTTAAGATTCAAAATATGGTCAGCATTAATGCTGCCAAGCACCGCAAGTTTTGCTGTACTCATTACATTTATTCCTTTTCAATTATGCCGTCACCACCATCAATGAGTAACGGCACAAATACCGATTTATTTTTTAATAACTAACTCCAATTCCACAGGGATGACGGCTTCAACTTTTTCGCCTCTCAGCACTTTATTTGCAGTCTGAACACCAACGATACCAATTTGATCAGGACGCTGAGCGATTGTCGCTCCTAGTTTTCCACGCTGAACAGCTTTGATACCATCTCCAGTACCATCAAAACCAACAACTAATACATCGCTTTTACCTGCTGTTTGTAAAGCGCGCAAAGCACCTAACGCCATCTCATCATTCTGAGCAAATACAGCTTGTACAGCCGGATGAGCCGTCAGTAAGTTCTGCATAACGTTCAGTCCCTTGGTACGATCGAAATCAGCAGGCTGACTAGCTAACATATTGAATTTATGTTCCTGTGCTACCTTATTAAATCCTTCACCACGTTCACGGGCAGCAGAAGTGCCAGCAATACCTTCTAGCTGAATAATTTTGGCTCCATCCCCTAATTTTTCGGCGATAAAATCACCCGCTATTTTACCCCCCAAGCGATTATCAGAAGCGATATGACTGACAACAGTACCTTTATTCGCTATCCGATCTAGAGTAATGACCGGAATTTTGGCATTGTTAGCCATAATAATGGCATTACCAACAGCATCGGAGTCAGTCGGGTTAATTAGCATGAGTTTAGTACCACGTACCGTCAAATCCTGAACATTAGCTAATTCTTTCGCTGGATTATCCTGAGAATCCAACACAATTAGGTTATAGCCCAACTTATCCGCCTCTTTTTGAGCGCTATCTTTCATTGTGACAAAGAATGGATTATTCAGTGTAGAAATGACTAACGCGATAGTGTCTTTCGCTAATGCATTTATACTTACAGTCATACTTAGCGCAACAGCAGATAAAATTGTTACTAATTTCTTCACTTTCATCATGTTATTTCCTGTAGGGTGAGGTTATTTACCACTTTTATTATCAACCAGAACTGCCAACAATATTACAATTGCTTTAACAATCATCTGATAGTTAGAAGAAATACCTAATAAGTTTAAGCCATTATTTAAAAAACCGAGGATTAGTGCACCAATCAGAGTACCAATAATTAACCCCTTACCACCAGCTAGGCGAGTTCCTCCCAGTACTACGGCAGCAATAGCATCTAATTCATAACCTCCTCCCGCCATAGGTTGAGCAGAAGAAAGACGAGCGACTTCAATAATACTTGCCAATGCCGTCAGTAAACCGCATAAGGAGTAAACGATAATTTTAATTTTATCGATATTGATACCAGATAAACGGGTAGCCGATTCATTCCCCCCCAAGGCATAAATATAACGACCTAAACGGGTGTGATGCAGGATATACCATGCAATAACAAAAACTATCAACATCAGCCATACTGGAGTAGGAATTCCCAGTAGACGGCCAATACCAAACCAGCCAAACAGATCCGCATTATCACTGAATCCTGTATTTATTGGGCTACCATCAGTATAAACACGGGTTATTCCACGAAGTAACAACATCATGACTAGAGTGGCAATAAAGGCCTGTACTTTACCTTTAGCAATTATTATTCCTGTACAAGCACCAATTGCAGCACCTAAAGCCAAAGCACTCACGATAGCCACCAGAGCATTAACTTCCGTACCAACCAATGAAGCTGCTACTACACCTGTTAACGCAAGCAATGAACCAACAGACAGGTCAATACCCGATGTCAGGATAACCAATGTCATCCCAACGGCCATAATGGCATTGACTGATGTTTGTTGCAGAATATTAAACAAGTTATTTAAAGTGAAAAAATTTTGGCTAAGAGAAGAAACTACGGCTATCAGCACTAGCAACGCAATCAGTGACTTTTGTTTCAGTAACCACTCTTTAGTAAACCAACGTTTAAATGTCGGTGATATATTAGAATTCATACTGAATTACTCCTGAATCGCTCCATATTGTTTGCCTACAGCCGCTGCCATCAAAACTTCTTGAGTTGCCTGTTCAGCAAAAAATTCGCCACTGATCTGGCCTTCACACATAACCAAAATACGATCACTCATTCCTATCACTTCTGGCATTTCAGAAGAAACGAGAATAATACTTAGTCCCTCTTTCTTGAATTGATTAATTAACTGATAAATTTCTTTTTTTGCACCAACATCTACACCACGCGTAGGTTCATCCAGAATAAGAACTTTTGGTCTAGTCATTAATCCACGGGCAATAGCTACTTTTTGCTGATTACCACCAGAAAGTAAACCTATAGCTTGTCCCATTGAAGGTGTCTTGATACTAAACAATTCAATAAAGTCACTAACTGCATTCTGTTCTTCTTTATGATTAAGACCACCTAACCAGTTACTGAAATAACGTAAGGCAGTAAGAGACATATTATCTTTGATTGACATTCCCAAAACTAAGCCATCACGTTTACGATCTTCTGAAATATAAACAATCCCACAAGCTAACCCATCCTGAGGGTTACGAATTACAATGGGGGTTCCATCCAGTGTGATTCGCCCCTGAGTTTTTGGCAACGCACCATAAATAATTTTCATCAATTCAGTGCGGCCAGCCCCCATTAGCCCTGATATACCCAAAATTTCCCCGCTATAAAGAGAAAAACTGGCGTTTGTCACACCGGAACCAGAAATCTGCTTAACCTCAAGTCGTTTTTTGCCCCGAGGTAAATTCAGGCGAGGATACTGATCTTCCAGTTTTCTCCCAACCATCATTTCAATCAGAGTCTCTTCTTTTAGCTCTTTTACCGACTTTTCACCAATAAATTGTCCATCACGGAATACCGTCACATCATCGCAAATTTCAAAAATTTCTCTCAAACGATGGGAAATATAAACAATACCGCATCCCTGAGATTTTAGTTCATGTATTACGAGAAATAATGATTCAGTTTCTGTATCGGTCAGCGCATCAGTTGGCTCATCCATAATGATAACTTTGGATTTAAAACTCAGTACCTTAGCAATTTCAACCAGTTGTTGATTACCGATAGAAAGTTCAGCGACTAAACGGTGACTGCTGTAACTCAGATTCAATTTTTTTAAAAGACGATCGGCTTCCTGATACATTTTTCCCCAATCAATCGCACCGAATTTATTAACAAATTCGTGTCCCAGGAAAATATTTTCAGCAATGGTCAGTTGGGGAATAAGATTTAATTCCTGATGGATAATCCCGATCCCCGCTTCCTGAGAGGATCTAGGACCAGAAAAAATCACTTCTTTTCCTAGGTAATGAACCGTGCCTGTATCTCTGGTATATATTCCGGTCAACACTTTCATCATCGTGGATTTACCTGCACCATTTTCCCCTACCAGAGCCATCACTTTACCCGGGTAAACACGTAGTGCCGCGCCAGATAATGCTTTGACACCAGGAAAAGATTTACTAATTCCTTTTAGTTCCAGTACAGGTTGCATAATCACCTCAGAAAGTCGCACCAGCACAAAGGATAATATTGGCATAAGGAGAATGCTCTCCTGTGCGAATCACCGCTCGGCTATGCTCTGTTTTCTCTTTCAACATATTATGACTAATATAATCTATGGTAATTGAATTCCCTTGCTGTTTCTCAAGCTCTTTAATTTTAGTCAATATTAATTGATATATCAGAGGATTATGATCAATGATCTCCTCAGCTAAAAATGCAGCTTCAATCTGCATTTCTTGTGTAACGACATTAAGAACGGATATAAAACTGGGAATTCCCTGGGTTAGCGCTAAATCAATCCGCTGGGCTAAAGAAGGAATTGGTAATCCAGCATCACCAATTGTAATCTGGTCAGTATGCCCTAGCTGAGAAATTACGGCTGAAATTTCAGAATTAAGTAATACACCTTTTTTCATTTTTTTATTCCATTAGCGAAACGTTTCGCTATTTAGTAATATATAAAGTAATATTTAAAATGCAACATTAGTGATACAAAAATGTGATCACTATCGAAACGTTTCGATAATAAAAGAAACGAAAAAAAACGTTAACTTATTGAATATTTGACGCTGAATCGATTTTTAAGGTAAATATTGTCTACATCAACAAATAATGATTAAAATCTATGGAGAAGGCTAATTAGGTTTTATCTAATCCAACAGATAATATTGGTATGAATTATGCTATTATTAACAGAAAAAATAGTTTGCTTAAGTCACTATCTGGAAAGTGGTCTGTATGAAAGACAACAGACTATTCGTTTATGTTTGCTAGCTGCATTGTGTGGAGAAAGTGTTTTTCTACTCGGCCCTCCAGGTATCGCAAAAAGTTTGATAGCCCGACGATTGAAATTTGCGTTTCGTGATGCCAGAGCATTTGAATATCTGATGACTCGCTTTTCAACCCCTGAAGAAATTTTCGGCCCTCTTTCTATTCAGGCACTGAAAGAAGAAGGACGTTATCAACGTCTAACCAACGGATATTTACCTGAAACTGAAATTGTCTTCCTTGACGAAATATGGAAAGCCGGTCCTGCAATTCTTAATACCCTACTGACTGCAATTAATGAAAGAAAATTCAGAAATGGGGATACAGAAGAGAAAATTCCAATGCGATTACTTATAACAGCATCCAATGAGCTACCTGAAGCAGATAACGGTCTGGAGGCACTTTATGACAGAATGCTAATTCGTATCTGGCTGGATAAAATTCAAGAAAAAAAGAATTTCAGAGCGTTACTCACTAGCCACAAAAATGAAAATGATAACCCTGTTCCGGCAGACATTCAAATAACAAGTGAAGAATTCCATCAATGGCAAAAAGAGGTTGATAAAATAGTTCTACCAGATAGTTGTTTTGATATTATTTATCATCTACGTCAGCAACTTGATGCAACAGAACATTCACCTTACGTTTCAGATAGGCGCTGGAAGAAAGCCATTCATTTATTACAAGCCAGTGCTTTCTTCAATGGCAGAAAAGAGATATCACCTCTTGATTTAATATTACTGAAAGATTGCCTGTGGCATGATCTTCACTCTTTTAAATTACTACCCCAATACTTGAATACTCTCATGACCGAACAGGCATATCGGCAAAGAATATTATCTCAACAAATTGATTCGCTTTATCACCAATGGACTCAAGCTCGTCAGGATAAAAATGATCAGCAGGCGTTAAAGCTGGAAAAACAAACCAGTCTGTTTGGACGTAAAATACAATACTCGCTACCCGATCATATCAATGAAGAAAAATTGATTCTATTCCTACATACACCTCTTCATCTCCATGATATTAAAGTCAATTTCATTGAATTGGAAAAAAAAGCGTTGATTATCTGGATAAACAAAGGCAGAGAATTATCAGCCCGTCTGAACGGCATTGGTTTTCCACAAAACATAGCAGCCGAAGTTAATTCAGCACATCAGCCAGAGATTTTTGATATCAGCCGCCGTTCATCCACGCTATATTTACCAGATCATCAGCATCAGCAAAATGAAGAAAACAACGAGTGGCTGGAAAGATTGGAAAAAGTTAATCAAGAAATTCATCATCAACACCAACTGTTTAATCAGCATCAGCCATGTCTGTTTATTGAAAGTCATTGGCTTGCTACGATAGAGCAGAGTTTTATCCAGTTAGCCGATAAAATTAATCAGTTGAAAATAAAAATAGGCAACTAATTAAATGATTAGTCTGACAACCCTTGATCTTTTACTCTCAATAAACGAAGGGGAGATGATAGAAGAGATCATATTAACGCTTTTAGCTTCACCTCAGTTAGCTATCTTTTTTGAAAAACATCCTCGCTTAAAACGTGCGCTATTAAAGGATATTCCTGGCTGGAAACACGATTTACAGCAAAGAATTAAAGAAGCGCTAATTCCTGCAACTCTGGCAGAAGAATTTCAGTTATATCAACAAATACTATCTGCCAACACAAATCATTTTTACCTTAAACTTCCCGATATTCTAGAAACTCTGAACCGAATTGAATCCCCTTTTAGTGAAGAAGCACGGAAACTCGCAACCAACACTATTGCCGATTCAAATACATTACAAATCCTATTTATTCAACGATGGAGGATCAGTTTGATCCTGCAAACCACAACCTTCCATAAGCAATTACTGGAACAAGAAAAAGAGCAACTACTGGCAGAATTGCAACAAAGGCTAACACTAAGCGGTAATCTTGATCCTGTTTTTAGTGAAAATGATAGGGCAGCGGGACGACTATGGGATATGAGTAAAAGTCAGTTAAATCATTCCCAAAATGATAATCAGTTATTAATTCGCTATAGTGAATTTCTTCGCCAGCAGCCGGAACTGGAAAAATTAGCTCAATTACTTGGACGCAGCCAATCTGCAAAATCAAAACCACAGGAAAATCATTTTCTCGAACCATTTACCACAATCGAACGAACACCCGATACCGTTCCTGAACAGGTAAATGGAATCGGACAAGGTGATGATATTCTGCGTCTATTGCCAATAGAATTGGCGATATTAGGAATTGAAGATCTGGAATACGAATTTTATCGCAAATTAGTAGAAAAAAAACTCCTGACCTATCGCTTACAAGGGGATAACTGGCAAGAAAAAACAACATTACGACCAGTTACTCATTATAGCCAGGAAGAAAAACCACGAGGGCCATTTATTATTTGTGTCGATACTTCCGGTTCTATGGGGAGATTCAATGAAAAATGTGCCAAAGCCTTTTGTTTGGCACTGTTACGCATCGCTCTAGCTGATAATCGTAACTGTCATATCATGCTATTTACAACAGAAATTGTGCACTATGAACTATCTTCACCAGATGGTCTGGAGCAAGCTATTCGTTTTCTCAGCCAAACTTTCAAAGGAGGGACAGATCTCGCTTTTTGTCTGACAAGCACAATAGAAAAAATGAAAGAAAAATGTTGGAAAAATGCTGATGCTGTTGTTATCTCAGATTTCATTGCTCAGCGTCTGCCGAACTCACTAATCCATCAGATAAAAAATCTGCAACTGCATCAGCAACACCGCTTCCATGCGGTCTCCATGTCCCAATATGGTAAGCCCGATATTATGCGGATATTCGATCATATCTGGCACTTTGATACCGGACTTAAAAGCCGTTTACTGCGAAAATGGCGTCACTAACTTGAATCAAAGCATATCTTCTACAGTTTCGCGTACTTCAGGTGACCAGATACTGCACTGAACTTGACCAATGTGTTTCATTTGCAGCAGTAACATCACTAAACGGGATTGACCTATACCGCCACCAATAGACTGCGGCATGTCGCCTTTGAGTAACGCTTGATGCCAATCATATTGTAAACGCTCTTCATCACTAGTCAGTGCTAACTGACGCTCCAATGCTTCTGCATCAACACGGATACCCATAGAAGAGATCTCAAACGCATCCTCCAAAACAGGGTTCCAGACAATGATGTCGCCGTTTAGACCAACAAAACCATCGCTGTTTGGTGTCGTCCAGTCATCATAATCAGGCGCACGCACATCATGAGATTGACCATCAGATAATTTCGCACCAATACCAATGAGGAAAACAGCACCTAATTCTTTAGCAATAGCACGTTCACGGCCTTTTGCATCCAGATCCGGATAACGGCTCAGAAGCGTTTCGCTATGAACAAAGTGAATTTGATCTGGCAGGAACGGTGCCAGACCAAACTCTTTGCTGACAGCTTTTTCTGTTTCTTTTATTGCTTCGTAAATTTTACCTACTGTCTGTTTAAGATAAGCAAGTGAGCGTTGCCCATCTCCCATCACTTTTTCCCAATCCCATTGATCAACATAAACAGAGTGAATTGGTGTTAAGCGATCCTCATCTGGACGCAATGCTTTCATGTGAGTGTAAAGCCCTTGTTCAGGCTGAAAGCCAAAACGACCCAGTGTCTTACGTTTCCATTTAGCCAACGAATGTACTACTTCGAAAGTTGAATCCGGTAAAGTTTTTACTTTTACCTGAACAGCTTTTTCATGGCCGGACAAGTTGTCCTGAATACCATCTCCCAAACAACTTAGGATTGGCCCCTGTACTTCAATCAGACCCAGTTTGCTTTCCAGCAGACGGGAAAAGAAGGATTTCACAAAACTGATTTGTTGCTGCTTTTTAATAAACGACTTTTTCATAATGTTATTCTCTAATTTTTTAGGTGGCCCTGATGTCCTGTTGGAAACATTAAGCAATAAAATGAGGGATAAATTCAATATACTTTAATAAAAATAGACTTTATGATTCATAAAATTCATTTTTAAGATTAAAAAAATGAAAATTCCTTAAAAAAAGGGGCTGAAAATGGCAGAAATTTATCAGATCGACAATCTAGACCGTGACATACTTCACGCTTTAATGGACAACGCACGTACACCTTATGCCGAACTAGCAAAGAAATTTGCTGTCAGTCCGGGAACAATTCACGTTCGCGTGGAAAAAATGAAGCAAGCAGGAATCATTACCGGTACCAGAGTCGATATCAGCACAAAACAACTTGGTTATGATGTGTGTTGCTTTATTGGCATTATTCTTAAGAGTGCTAAAGATTACCCATCAGCTCTGAAAAAACTAGACAACCTGGATGAAGTAGTTGAGGTTTATTACACAACAGGCCACTACAGTATCTTTATTAAAGTTATGTGCCGTTCAATTGAATCCCTTCAAGATGTACTTATCAACAAAATACAGACTATCGATGAAATTCAATCAACAGAAACCCTGATCTCCTTACAAAACCCGATCATGCGAACAATCAAGCCATAAAATAAAATTTGTTATAACCACATTATCCACAGGTAGATCCCAATAGATTCACAGCGTACAATAGCGGCTCTTGAAATCTGTTGGGATCACTATGGCCACTATTACCTTAATCAGCGGCAGCACGATGGGCAGTGCTGAATACGTAGCTGAACATATGGCTGAAATTCTGGAAGATGCTGGTTTCTCCACTAAAATGCTACATGGCCCCTCTTTAGATGAACTTCCCCAAGAAGGAATCTGGCTAGTCGTCACATCTACACATGGAGCAGGAGAATTGCCAGAAAATATACAACCATTGGCCGCAGAAATTTCTGACCAAAAACCTGATCTCAGCAAGGTCACGTTTGGCGCTGTTGGCCTTGGTAGTTCCGAATACGATACTTTTTGCGGTGCAATAAGATCATTTGACCAACTATTGATAGAAAATGGTGCTAAACGTCTCGGTGATCGTCTGGAAATTGACATTCAACAACATGAGATCCCCGAAGATCCAGCAGAAGAATGGGTTAAAAATTGGGCAAACTCACTCTAATAAGAACAAAAAAGCAGCAAACGATTGTGGATAACTTATCTAAAAAGCCGGGGTTAACCCGTAGTTATCCATAGTATAACTATATGACAATGATCACCCTGTGAATAACTACCGATTTAGATCCCAGCTTATACCTTGTGGGATCACGGATCATTCACAACAAATGATCCTTTACAGCTTTATGATCTTTCTAAGGAAAAATAACTTATCCACAAAAGATCATGATCCTAATAAAAGATCTAATAAACAGATCTTTAAATAAAAAAGATCTTCTTTTAATTACCGGTGATCTCACCCACTTGGTCTATCACCGAAACTTGAGTAGAATTCTCCTCCCTTAATGCAACACTGAGCATTTTTATAACTAAAGGTTCATCACCATGTTTTATCCAGAACAATTTGACGTCATCATTATCGGTGGTGGTCATGCCGGTACCGAAGCGGCTATGGCAGCCGCTCGTATGGGCCGTCAAACCTTATTGCTGACCCACAATATTGACACTTTGGGCCAAATGTCATGTAACCCAGCCATTGGTGGGATCGGTAAAGGACATCTGGTTAAAGAAATTGATGCGCTTGGTGGCTTAATGGCTAAAGCAACTGACCAAGCTGGTATCCAATTCAGAACTTTAAATGCCAGTAAAGGGCCCGCAGTTCGTGCAACACGTGCCCAAGCGGATAGGGTTCTCTATCGTCAAGCTATACGCATGGCATTGGAAAACCAACCTAATCTAATGATCTTCCAACAACCTGTAGAAGATCTCATTGTTGAAAATGACACAGTTACTGGCACAGTGACACGTATGGGCCTTAAGTTCAGAGCTAAAGCTGTTGTTTTAACTGTAGGAACATTTCTTGACGGTAAAATCCACATTGGTTTGGAAAACTATAGTGGTGGAAGGGCTGGCGATCCCCCTGCTATTTCGTTGGCACAGCGCTTACGTGAGTTACCTTTACGTGTAAACAGATTGAAAACAGGAACACCACCACGTATTGATGCTAGAACTATTGATTTTAGTCAGTTAACACAACAACTAGGTGATTATCCAACGCCAGTATTCTCTTTCCTTGGAAATGTGAAACAACATCCACAACAAATACCGTGTTACATCACCCATACCAATGAAAAAACCCACGATGTAATCCGCAATAATCTGGATCGTAGCCCAATGTATACGGGGATCATTGAAGGGATCGGTCCTCGCTATTGTCCTTCAATCGAAGATAAAGTCATGCGTTTTGCGGATCGTGATGCTCACCAGATTTTCCTTGAACCTGAAGGATTGACTAGCAATGAAATCTATCCAAATGGTATTTCTACTAGCTTACCATTTGACGTACAGATGCAAATTGTTCACTCCATGAAAGGAATGGAAAATGCTCGCATTATTCGTCCTGGTTATGCAATAGAATACGATTTCTTCGATCCAAGAGATCTAAAACAAACATTAGAAAGTAAATTTATCCACGGTCTATTTTTTGCTGGACAAATCAACGGCACGACGGGTTATGAAGAAGCTGCTGCTCAAGGACTCTTGGCAGGCCTTAATGCAGCTCGTTACGCTTCAGAAGAAGAAAGTTGGTTCCCTCGCCGTGATCAAGCTTATATTGGCGTTTTAGTTGACGATTTATGTACTTTAGGGACTAAAGAACCATACCGTATGTTTACTTCTAGAGCCGAGTATCGCTTGATGCTACGTGAAGATAATGCAGACCTGCGTTTAACAGAAAAAGGCCATGAGTTAGGGTTGGTAGATGATTCACGTTGGGAACATTATTGCCGTAAAGTGGAAATGGTTGAACAAGAACGCCAGCGTTTACGTAATATTTGGATTCACCCTAATTCAAATAATCTTGATGACATAAACAATATATTGAAAATGCCATTGTCGAAAGAGGCTAATGGTGAAGATCTACTGCGTCGTCCTGAAATGAACTATGAACTTTTGACTTCATTGCCTCTGTTTTCTCCAGGTCTTGAAGAACCACAAGCCGCTGATCAAGTTGAAATTCAGGTCAAATATGAGGGATATATTGCCCGCCAACAGGAAGAAATCGAAAAACAGCTACGTAATGAAAACACATCATTACCGGTTGATCTCGATTACCGCCAAATTAGCGGTCTTTCCAATGAAGTTATCGCTAAACTCAATGATCATAAACCGAGTTCAATTGGTCAGGCTTCACGTATTTCAGGAGTAACACCTGCGGCAATTTCAATTTTACTTGTGTGGTTGAAAAAACAAGGATTATTGCGCCGCAGTGCTTGAAAGGATCTTGATTATGCTTAACAAACTAGAATTGTTGCTGACCAAAGCAGGAATAGAATTGTCACTACAGCAAAAACAGCAGCTTGTAGCCTATGTTGATATGCTCAATAAGTGGAATAAAGCTTACAATCTCACGTCGGTACGTGAGCCAGAGCAAATGCTGGTGCGTCATATCATGGACAGTATTGTTGTCAGCCCTTATTTGCAAGGTCATCGTTTTATCGATGTGGGCACAGGTCCAGGGTTGCCAGGTATTCCGTTAGCTATTGTTCGTCCAGATTCTCATTTCACATTGCTGGATAGTTTAGGTAAAAGGGCGAGATTTTTGCGTCAGGTTCAACATGAACTTGATTTGGTAAATATTGAACCAGTACAAAGCAGGGTTGAAGCGTATTCTTCTGAACCACCTTTTGATGGCGTAATAAGCCGTGCTTTTGCTTCGTTACAAGATATGGTCTCTTGGTGCAGTCATCTGCCTGAGCCTATTCATGGACGTTTCTATGCACTTAAAGGTGTGCTTCCAGAAGAGGAGCTGACTATGTTGCCTTTGGGAATTTCTATCGATTCGGTTATTAAATTAGATGTTCCTGAACTTGAAGGGCAACGTCATTTGGTTATCCTTAAATCAAACTGATTTTGTTATTTGTCAATAAAGTTATAAATAATTAGTGATGTTGAGCACAATTATACTGTAGTCAGCATCGTTAATTATGGTTTGCCTCGTTTCAGCTTTAATTTACCGAGTTATTACATAAAAATAACGTTATCTTGATATTAAGATAGTTGAACCTTTAAAAATCAGATAAAGCATTTTTTCATCAGATTCACTTTTTTAAACTAGCTAAAAATTAGCTTGGTGATTTAAGTCATAATATAATCACTCTTTTGTATAGAATTAAATTAACCAATTGATTTTATTATTAATGTATTTTATTTTTATTTATTGTGAATGTTAAATATAATTAACAAATGAAAAATTTATGTGATTTAAATCACATTTAAGTCTGAAATGTATGAAATTATTAAAAACAAGAAATCAGGACAATCATTAGCTTGCAATCTGGCACTAAAATAAAAAATTTAAATAATTGTTCACCTTTTCGCTACTTATGGATTGAATTCATTTTGGTGGCCCGTATAATTTGCACGTTTTTGTCACTTGACACTCTTAAGCAAAGGCAGTTTTATACAACATTTAGCAAAACCTGATATGCAAGGCGTACAAGGGGAGAAAACAAAAGTCATGTCTGTATCCCTTTACAGCGGTAAAATTGCACTGAAGCTGCTTTTTTTGCAGTTAATGACTTTTGTTGTTCTCAGTGTGGCTTTTTGTACCAAAAGTATAGAATGGGGCGCTTCTGCTTTTGCTGGTGGGTTAGCATGTTGGTTACCTAATGCCATATTCATGCTGTTTGCCAGTTTTCAAAAAGCAAAAGAAGAAGAGGTTTCTGTACGTATTGCATGGTCTTTCGCTGTTGGCGAAGGGTTGAAAGTTATTATTACAATAGCTGTGCTGGTTGTTGCTTTAGGCGTGTTTAAAGCGGCGTTTGCACCACTAGGTTTAACTTATTTAGCGGTGCTGATTGTGCAAATCATCGCACCTGCTGTGATAAACGGTTAGGTTTTCAACAATAAAAGGGTAAGAGGCATCATGTCTGCATCAGGAGAAGTTTCAACTGCAAGGGACTACATAGGCCACCACCTGAATAACCTTCAGTTGGACCTACGTACCTTTGAGTTGGTCGATCCCAACTCTGGTGGTTCTGCAACGTTTTGGACGTTGAACATTGACTCGCTTTTTTTCTCAGTCGTATTAGGGATTTTATTTCTGTATGTATTCAGAAAGGTTGCGGTTAATGCCACCAGTGGCGTACCTGGCAAACTTCAGACTGCTATAGAATTGATCATGGGTTTTGTTGATAACAGCGTTCGTGATATGTATCACGGCAAGAGCAAAGTTATTGCCCCCTTGGCACTGACAGTGTTCGTTTGGGTGTTATTAATGAACGTGATGGACTTATTGCCAATCGATTTTCTCCCTTATATCGGTGAACATTTCTTTGGTTTACCTGCTCTGCGTGTCGTGCCAACAGCAGATGTCAGTATTACCTTGTCGATGGCTATTGGTGTCTTTGTCCTCATCCTCTACTACAGCATTAAGATGAAAGGGATTGGTGGTTTTACAAAAGAGCTGACTTTACAGCCTTTTAATCATCCACTGTTTATTCCAATTAACTTAATTCTGGAAGGCGTTAGCCTGCTTTCAAAACCGGTATCACTCGGTCTACGACTGTTTGGTAACATGTATGCGGGTGAATTGATCTTTATTCTTATAGCTGGTCTGTTACCGTGGTGGTCGCAGTGGTTACTGAGCCTGCCTTGGGCTATTTTCCACATACTGATTATTACGTTACAAGCCTTTATTTTCATGGTTCTGACGATTGTTTATCTGTCGATGGCATCTGAAGAACATTAATTTTTTACCACAATAACTAACTGTGTTTTAACTGAAACAAACTGGAGACTGTCATGGAAAACCTGAATATGGATCTGCTGTACATGGCTGCCGCTGTAATGATGGGCCTAGCGGCAATCGGTGCTGCGATCGGTATCGGCATCCTCGGAGGTAAATTTTTGGAAGGCGCTGCTCGTCAGCCAGATTTAATCCCTCTTCTGCGTACACAGTTCTTTATCGTTATGGGTCTGGTTGACGCCATCCCAATGATTGCTGTGGGCCTTGGCTTGTACGTAATGTTTGCTGTCGCGTAGTTTGTAGAAATAATCTGAAACTACGTCAACTCATTAATTTTAAAAGAGGTATTGTGCTGTGAATATTAATGCAACAATCCTCGGCCAGGCCATTGCGTTTGTCTTATTTGTTATGTTCTGTATGAAGTTCGTATGGCCACCGATCATGGCGGCCATAGAAAAACGTCAAAAAGAAATTGCTGACGGTTTATCTTCTGCGGAACGTGCCAAAAAGGACCTGGACTTAGCGCAAGCCAATGCGACCGACCAAATGAAGAAAGCGAAAGTGGAAGCTCAGGTCATCATTGAACAGGCTAATAAACAAAAAGCCCAGATCCTTGATGATGCAAAAGCGGAAGCTGAGCAGGAACGTAACAGAATCGTAACGCAAGCTCAGGCAGAAATTGATGCCGAACGTAAGCGTGCTCGGGAAGAGTTGCGTAAGCAGGTCGCTATGTTGGCTATCGCAGGTGCCGAGAAAATCATCGAACGTTCCGTGGATGAAGCTGCTAATAGCGACATCGTTGATAAACTGGTCGCTGAACTGTAAGGAGGGAGGGGCATGTCTGAATTCGCTACTGTAGCTCGCCCCTACGCCAAAGCAGCTTTTGACTTTGCTGTGGAAAAACAATCGCTTGAACAATGGCAGAATATGCTGGCGTTCACAGCTGAGGTGACTCGTAATGAGCAAGTTGGTGAGCTGCTTTCCGGTTCATTGGCATCGGAAACATTAGCTAATACCTTTATCGCAATTTGCGGTGAACAGGTCGATGAACATGCTCAGAACTTTATTCGTGTTATGGCAGAAAATGGTCGCTTACTGGCGTTGCCGGAAGTTTTGCAGCAATTTATTCAATTGCGTGCATCACTTGAATCAACCGTTGATGTTGAAGTGATTTCTGCCACCGAATTGAGAGAACAACAGCTGGCTAAAATTTCTGTAGCGATGGAAAAACGTCTGTTACGCAAAGTTAAGCTGAATTGCAAAATTGATAAGTCTGTTATTGCTGGTGTGGTTGTCCGCGCAGGTGATTTGGTGATCGATGGCAGTATTCGTGGCCGTTTAGATCGCTTAACAGACGTCTTGCAGTCTTAAGGGGACTGGAGCATATGCAACTGAATTCCACCGAAATCAGCGAACTGATCAAGCAGCGCATTGCTCAGTTCAATGTAGTGAGTGAAGCTCACAATGAAGGTACGATTGTATCCGTTAACGACGGTATCATTCGTATTCACGGTTTAGCCGAAGTTATGCAGGGTGAGATGATCGCACTGCTTGGCAATCGTTATGCAATCGCATTGAACTTGGAGCGTGACTCCGTAGGTGCGGTTGTAATGGGTCCGTATGCTGACTTAGCAGAAGGTATGAAGGTCAAATGTACTGGCCGTATTCTTGAAGTACCTGTTGGTCGTGGTCTGCTTGGTCGTGTAGTAAACACGCTGGGTGAGCCAATTGATGGGAAAGGCCCTGTTGAGCATGATGGTTTCTCTGCTGTTGAAATGATCGCTCCAGGTGTTATCGACCGTCAATCTGTTGATCAGCCGGTACAAACTGGTTATAAATCCGTTGACGCTATGATCCCTATCGGTCGTGGTCAACGTGAACTGATTATCGGTGACCGTCAGACGGGTAAAACAGCACTGGCTATTGACGCAATCATTAACCAACGTGACTCAGGCATAAAATGTGTCTATGTCGCAGTTGGTCAGAAAGCTTCTACTATTGCGAACGTTGTTCGTAAATTAGAGGAGCATGGTGCTCTTGCCAATACTATTGTGGTTGTTGCAACTGCTTCAGAATCTGCGGCATTACAATACCTGGCGCCATATTCGGGTTGTGCAATGGGCGAATACTTCCGTGACCGCGGTGAAGATGCGCTGATTGTTTACGATGATTTGTCTAAGCAGGCTGTAGCTTATCGTCAAATTTCTCTGTTGCTCCGTCGTCCGCCAGGACGTGAAGCATTCCCAGGTGACGTTTTCTATCTGCACTCTCGTTTGTTGGAACGTGCTGCACGTGTTAATGCTGAATATGTGGAAAAATTCACCAATGGTGAAGTAAAAGGTAAAACCGGTTCTCTGACGGCCCTGCCTATCATTGAAACTCAGGCAGGTGACGTATCAGCATTCGTACCAACAAACGTTATTTCAATTACTGATGGTCAGATTTTCTTAGAATCTAGTTTGTTCAATGCGGGGATTCGTCCAGCAGTTAACCCAGGGATTTCCGTATCCCGTGTAGGTGGCGCTGCTCAGACTAAAATCGTTAAGAAATTGTCTGGGGGCATTCGTACTGCTCTGGCTCAATATCGCGAACTGGCAGCGTTTTCTCAGTTTGCTTCTGACCTTGATGATGCAACCCGTAAGCAGTTGGATCATGGTCAAAAAGTAACTGAATTGCTGAAACAGAAACAATATGCGCCAATGTCTGTTGCACAACAGTCGTTGTCTCTGTTTTCTGCGGAACGTGGTTATCTGGAAGATATCGAAATTGCTAAGGTTATTGATTTCGAATCTGCGTTGCTTGCATATGCCAACCGTGAACATGCTGATCTTCTAAAAGAGATTGACCAGTCTGGTGGTTACAACGAAGAGATCGAAGCAAAGCTGAAAGCTCTGCTGGATTCCTTCAAGGCAACTCAGTCCTGGTAACACTATTCGGCCCGGTTTAATTAAACATGGGCCGTCTGGTTAATGAGGAGAATCAGGAATGGCCGGCGCAAAAGAGATACGTACCAAGATCGCCAGCGTGCAAAACACGCAAAAAATCACTAAAGCGATGGAGATGGTTGCTGCGTCCAAAATGCGTAAAACGCAGGATCGCATGGCGGCCAGTCGTCCTTATGCAGAAACCATACGCAGCGTGATTGGTCACCTTGCGTTAGGTAATCTGGAATATAAACATCCATACCTTGAAGAGCGTGAAACCAAACGTGTCGGGTATCTGGTTGTTTCTACCGATCGTGGCTTGTGCGGTGGTTTGAATACTAATCTGTTCAAAAAACTGCTTTCAGAAATGAAAGACTGGTCTGATAAAGGTGTCCAGTGTGATCTGGCGCTTATCGGCTCTAAGGCTACCTCTTTCTTTGCTTCTGTTGGGGGCAACGTTGTTGCTCAGGTAACAGGCATGGGAGATAACCCTTCACTGTCTGAATTGATCGGGCCAGTGAATATCATGCTGCGGGCATACGATGAGGGACGTCTGGATAAACTGTATGTGGTGACAAACAAGTTCATCAATACGATGTCCCAGGAACCGACTATTACTCAGTTATTACCTCTGCCTGCCGGAGATGATGAAACACTGAAGAAGAAATCCTGGGATTATTTATACGAACCTGATCCTAAGGCGTTGCTAGATATACTGCTGCGTCGTTATGTAGAATCGCAGGTTTATCAGGGCGTCGTTGAAAACCTGGCTAGTGAACAGGCCGCACGAATGGTGGCGATGAAAGCCGCAACTGATAATGGTGGTAGCCTGATCAAAGAGTTGCAGTTGGTTTATAACAAAGCTCGTCAGGCCAGCATAACTCAGGAGCTGACCGAGATTGTATCGGGTGCTTCCGCGGTTTAACAGCTAGGTTTATGAATTACGTAGAGGATTCAAGATGGCTACTGGAAAGATTATCCAGGTAATCGGCGCCGTGGTGGACGTCGAATTCCCTCAAGATACCGTACCAAAAGTATACGATGCTCTTGAGGTTCAAAACGGCGAAGCTAAGCTGGTGCTGGAAGTTCAGCAGCAGTTGGGCGGCGGCGTTGTTCGTTGTATTGCAATGGGTACTTCTGATGGCTTAAGCCGTGGTTTAAGTGTCACTGATTTAGGCCACCCAATTGAGGTTCCGGTTGGTAAAGCGACATTGGGCCGTATCATGAACGTATTGGGTGAACCAATCGACATGAAAGGCGATATCGGTGAAGAAGAGCGTTGGGCTATTCATCGCCCGGCTCCAAGCTATGAAGAGTTATCTAACTCTCAAGAACTACTGGAAACCGGTATTAAGGTAATGGACCTAATTTGCCCATTCGCTAAGGGTGGTAAAGTTGGTCTGTTTGGTGGTGCGGGTGTAGGTAAAACCGTAAACATGATGGAGTTGATCCGTAACATTGCGATTGAGCATTCGGGTTACTCTGTATTTGCCGGTGTAGGTGAACGTACTCGTGAAGGTAACGACTTCTACCACGAAATGACAGACTCTAACGTACTGGATAAAGTATCTCTGGTATATGGTCAGATGAACGAGCCACCAGGAAACCGCTTACGTGTTGCGCTGACTGGTCTGACAATGGCTGAAAAGTTCCGTGATGAAGGCCGCGATGTTCTGTTATTTGTTGATAACATCTATCGTTATACTTTGGCAGGTACTGAAGTATCTGCGCTGCTTGGTCGTATGCCATCTGCGGTAGGTTATCAGCCAACTCTGGCGGAAGAAATGGGTGTTCTGCAAGAACGTATTACTTCTACCAAAACCGGTTCTATTACCTCCGTACAGGCTGTTTATGTACCGGCGGATGACTTAACTGACCCATCTCCGGCAACGACTTTCGCGCACTTAGACGCAACCGTAGTTTTGAGTCGTCAGATCGCTTCTTTGGGTATTTACCCTGCGGTTGATCCGTTAGATTCTACCAGTCGTCAGCTCGATCCATTGGTTGTTGGTCAAGAGCACTATAATGTTGCTCGTGGCGTTCAGTCTATCCTGCAACGTTATCAGGAGCTGAAAGATATTATCGCCATCTTGGGTATGGATGAACTGTCAGAAGACGATAAGCTGGTAGTTGCGCGTGCTCGTAAGATCCAGCGCTTCCTGTCTCAGCCGTTCTTCGTTGCAGAAGTCTTTACTGGTTCACCAGGTAAGTTCGTTTCCCTGAAAGACACTATCCGTGGCTTTAAAGGTATCTTAGACGGCGACTATGACCACTTACCAGAACAGGCGTTCTACATGGTTGGCACCATCGAAGAAGCTGTGGAAAAAGCGAAGAAACTTTAATACGGCTGACCGGAGGTTGACATGGCTGCAATGACTTACCATCTGAATGTTGTCAGTGCTGAAAGCCGGATGTTTGAAGGTTTGGTACAGAAAATTCAGGTGACAGGTAGTGAAGGTGAACTGGGCATTTACCCAGGACATGCTCCGCTACTGACTGCCATAAAACCTGGCATGGTACGTATTGTTAAGCAGTTCGGTGAAGAAGAGGTCATTTACCTTTCTGGGGGTATCCTTGAGGTACAACCGAGCGGCGTTATCGTACTGGCTGACACTGCGATCCGTGGTAAAGATTTGGATGAAGCTAAGGCGTTGGAATCTAAACGTAAAGCTGAAGAACACATCCGTAATTCTCACGGTGATGTTGACTATGCTCAGGCATCAGCTGAATTGTCTAAAGCGATTGCGAAACTTCGTGTAATCGAGTTAACAAAAAAAGCGATGTAATACAGGCAGTTAAATAAAAAAAGCCAGTTGGTGCGAGCTAACTGGCTTTTTTGTATTGCGAAATATGTAGTAATTTATCTTATAAACAGGTTTACTTTTCTCTCTTAAATTGGAGTTATCGGGTTTCTTATGTCTAACAGTGCAAAAAGTGTTGTGATCCTTGCCGCGGGTAAAGGAACCCGCATGTACTCTGATCTCCCTAAAGTGCTGCACTTGCTGGCCGGTAAACCTATGGTTCAGCATGTGATTGATACTGCAATGGCATTAGGGGCTAAAAATGTTCATCTAGTTTATGGACATGGAGGAAACCTGATGAAGCAAACCCTTTCTGATCAAACACTAAATTGGGTATTACAAGCAGAGCAGTTAGGGACTGGCCATGCAATGCAGCAGGCAGCACCACATTTCGCTGATGATGAAGATATTTTGATATTGTATGGTGACGTGCCTCTTATTGGTACAGATACCCTTGAACGCCTGCTAGCGGTTAAACCTGACAGTGGTATCGGTTTATTAACGGCAATTTTGGATAATCCAACAGGTTATGGTCGTATTGTTCGTGAAAACGGAGAAGTAACGGGCATCATTGAGCAAAAAGACGCGACTGAAGAACAACGTAAAATCAATGAAATAAATACAGGTATTCTGGTTGCTAATGGTAGTGATTTAAAACGTTGGTTGGCCCAATTGGATAATAACAATGTTCAGGGTGAATACTACCTGACTGATGTGATTGCGCTAGCTTATAAAGAAGGTCGAAAAATTGAAGTGGTGCACCCAACTCGCTTGAGTGAAATGGAAGGTGTAAATAACCGCCTTCAACTTTCCGCTCTTGAGCGTATTTATCAATCTGAACAAGCGGAACAATTATTACTAGCGGGTGTTATGTTGTTGGATCCTGCTCGTTTTGATTTACGTGGCACACTAATTCACGGCCGTGATGTGGTTATTGATACTAATGTCATTATTGAGGGTAATGTAGCCCTTGGTAATAACGTACAGATTGGTACCGGTTGTGTATTGAAGAATTGCATCATTGGTGATGATTCTATTATTAGCCCCTATACAATAGTTGAAGATTCTGAAATGGAAACTGGTTGTACTGTTGGGCCTTTTGCACGTTTGCGTCCCGGTTCTAAACTCGCTGAAAAAGCCCATGTAGGGAATTTCGTTGAGATGAAAAAATCTTATCTGGGTAAAGGTTCTAAAGCTGGACATTTGACTTATCTTGGCGACGCAGACATTGGTCGTGATGTAAATATTGGTGCAGGTACTATTACCTGTAATTATGACGGTGCTAATAAATTTAAGACCATTATTGGTGACAATGTTTTTGTTGGTTCTGATACTCAGCTTGTTGCTCCGGTGACTGTTGCTAAAGGCGCTACAATCGGAGCGGGGACAACAGTGACAAAAAACATCGCTGAAAATGAGCTGGTTGTAAGCAGAACTAAACAAACACATATTCAAGGGTGGAAACGCCCGGTGAAAGAAAAAAAATAAAATAATAATCCCCACTCTACAGGCTCGGGGACCGGAAAAACCGGAAAACAATCAGGCTCTTGACATATAAAGGGCTTTCATCAGCCCTATTTTTAGGAATAAAACTGATGTGTGGAATTGTTGGTGCAGTAGCACAACGAGATATTGCAGAAATCCTGATTGAAGGACTTCGTCGTTTGGAATACCGAGGTTACGACTCCGCCGGCTTGGCGGTTGTTGATAACGAAAAAAATATGTTTCGCCTGCGTGAAGTCGGTAAGGTACAAGTACTTGCTGATGAGGTTGGTAAGCAGCCAGTCCTTGGTGGGACAGGTATTGCTCATACCCGTTGGGCTACACACGGCGAACCAAACGAGAAAAATGCTCACCCGCATGTATCTGATTATATTGCTGTTGTTCACAACGGTATTATTGAAAACTATGAAGAATTACGCGTTCAATTAATTGCACTCGGTTATCAGTTTATCTCGGATACTGATACAGAAGTTATTGCCCACCTTGTTCATTGGGAACAAAAACAAGGTGGTACTTTGTTGGAAGCTATTCAACGAGTTATTCCTCGGTTGCGTGGTGCTTATGGTGCAGTCATCATGGATAGCCGTGATCCTGGAACAATAATTGCTGCAAGATCGGGTAGTCCTTTGGTTATAGGCCTAGGCGTTGGAGAAAACTTTCTGGCGTCTGATCAGTTGGCGCTATTGCCTGTTACTCGTCGTTTTATCTTCCTTGAGGAAGGGGATATTGCTGAAGTAACTCGCCGTACTGTACGTATTTTTAATGCTCAGAGCAAACCGGTTGAGCGGGAACAGATTGAATCCAATATTCAGTATGATGCTGGTGATAAAGGTGTCTACCGTCATTACATGCAAAAAGAGATCTATGAACAACCAATGGCGATTAAAAGCACTCTGGAAAGACGCTTGAGTCATGGGCAGGTAGATCTGTCTGAGCTTGGTCCTAACGCAGCTAAATTATTATCTAAAGTAGAGCATATTCAGATAGTTGCTTGTGGTACATCCTATAACGCAGGTATGGTTTCCCGTTATTGGTTTGAAGCATTGGCTGGTATTCCTTGTGATGTGGAAATTGCTTCTGAATTCCGTTACCGCAAATCAGCGCGCCGTTCAGGAAGCTTACTTATCACCTTGTCTCAATCGGGTGAAACCGCAGATACATTGGCAGCCCTGCGTTTATCTAAAGAACTTGGCTATCTCACATCGTTGACTGTCTGTAACGTAGCGGGTTCTTCTTTAGTACGTGAATCTGATTTTGCTCTGATGACCAAAGCCGGCGCAGAAATTGGTGTTGCTTCAACTAAGGCGTTTACAACTCAATTGACAGTATTACTGATGCTGGTGGCTTACCTTGGACGCTTGAAAGGTGTTGATGCAGAGCAGGAACAAGAAATTGTTCATGCATTACATGCACTGCCAAGCCGTATCGAAAGCATGTTATCGAAAGATAAAATTATTGAAGCGCTGGCGGAAGATTTTTCTGACAAACACCATGCTTTATTCCTTGGTCGTGGTGATCAATATCCGATTGCGGTTGAAGGCGCTCTGAAATTAAAAGAGATTTCTTATATCCATGCTGAAGCTTATGCTGCTGGTGAATTAAAACATGGCCCACTGGCACTGATTGATGCAGATATGCCGGTTATCATTGTAGCTCCGAACAATGAACTGCTAGAAAAACTGAAATCTAATATCGAAGAAGTACGTGCTCGTGGTGGATTGCTATATGTTTTTGCTGATCAGGACGCGGGTTTTACCGATAGTGAAGGAATGAAGATTATTCCATTGCCGCATGTTGAAGAGCTGATTGCACCAATATTTTATACAGTACCATTGCAATTGCTTTCCTATCATGTTGCTCTGATCAAAGGAACTGATGTTGATCAGCCTCGTAACTTGGCTAAGTCAGTGACTGTAGAATAATCGTTTTATAATAAGAAGTTGAAACAAGCCTCTGTACATTAAAAATACAGAGGCTTTTTTTTGAACTGAGAAAATTTATCATTATTTTTTTGCCGATAAAAATAAATCACGCCATTGTAATGTTATATTATGGCGAAATTTATGAAACCAGATATCCATCCAAACTATTGGGGAGTTGTATTTTAATACCTACTTTGCAATTGGCTGCGTGATTCCAGAAAAAATTCGGGCGTTTTATTGATAGAACTCTCAGCTTATAACTTCGGGTTTACTGTCCATATTTAATTTTACTTCTGATTATCTTGAAAATAACTGACCTAAACTTTGTTTGGGAATAGAGTTAGCATAGTTGAATTTAATATAAATAAAATTTATATTTTATGCAAAATGAAATCTCATAAATGCTTGTTGTATAGTATAAAATTAAATCTTCAATTGGTTGTTTTTGCTACAAATTTATCCTCCAAAATAGTTCATAATTTACTCTTATCAACACATTTTTTCATAAACCACAGTTCTGGTCATTTATTGGCACCTGAATATAGCCAATCTTCACCATATATACTCCTGCTTAGTGCCGATACGAAACTATTTTTTCGGAAATCTCACGGATTAGTGAGTTTTGAAAAATCTTGGTTTAGTGGAAACGGTGGATTTGGCGAAAAACGCTCTTCCTAAAGACTCAACTGAATCACTCATATCAGGTAATCACAATATTAAAACAGGTGGAAATTATTCCAGTTTGTCACTAACAAAAA